>DASSWD010000317.1:0-2825 GCA_035705335.1 Marinobacter sp.
CCGGAAAACGCCTGGGTCTTGACGGTACAGGCCGAGCTGTCAGACCCTTTCGAACAGACGTTTCTGGAGCGCCTGGCGGCCTGTGCGGCCGGCGCCAACGAATGTCCCATTGAACATTGAACCTTACCAATACGAGACCCGTCATGGATAAGAAACTGGTGGCTCTGCTGGCCTGCCCCGTGTGCAAGGGCGAGCTGAAACTCAACGACGAACGCACCGAACTGGTGTGTTACCAGGACGCCATGGCGTTCCCGATCAAAGAAGGCATCCCGGTGATGCTCGCCAGTGAGGCAAGAACCCTCACCACGGACGAACGTCTGGACAAACACTGAGCCGGAGCCCACCAACATGTCTTTCACCGTTGTCATTCCTGCACGCTACGCCTCTAGCCGGTTACCCGGTAAACCGCTGGCGATGATTGCTGGCAAGCCGATGATCCAGCACGTGCACGAGCGGGCGCAGGAAAGCCGGGCAGGGCAGGTGGTGGTGGCTACTGACGATCCACGCATCGAACAGGCCTGCCGGGCGTTCGGCGCCCATGTAGTGATGACGTCCCCCCACCACGCCAGCGGTACCGATCGGCTGGAGGAAGTCGCCCGCCATCTGGACCTTGATCCGGATCACCGTGTGGTTAATGTTCAGGGTGACGAGCCACTGATTCCGCCAGCACTGATCAATCAGGTGGCGGACAATCTGGATCGCTATCCCGAAGCCGCTATTTCTACCTTGTGCGAACGGCTCCACGACCCGGTGCAGGTGTTTAACCCCAACGTGGTGAAAGTGGTGTTTGATGCCCGGGGCATGGCGCATTATTTCAGCCGTTCGCCCATTCCCTGGGCCAGGGATACCTGGGTGCCGGGCAAGCCGCCTGAGCATCAGGAACTGCCGGACGGCGTTGGCTATTTTCGCCACATCGGTATCTACGGCTACCGGGCAGGCGTTCTGTCGGAGTTCGTACGCTGGGCACCGGCGCCGACGGAGCAGACCGAATCGCTTGAGCAATTGCGCGCGCTCTATAATGGCGCCCATATCCATGTGGACATTGCCGAACAGCCACCGGCCCCCGGCGTCGACACTGAGGCCGATTTGCAACGGCTCCGCGCGTTGATGGAGAACGGAGACTGACATGAACGATCCCACCCGCATTCTGTTTGTCTGCCTGGGCAATATCTGTCGCTCGCCGACCGCCGAAGGCGTGTTTCGCCGGCTGGTCGAGGCGCGGGGCTTGTCCGACCAGCTGCATATTGATTCCTGCGGTACCGGTGACTGGCATATCGGCAAGGGGCCAGACCCCAGGGCCGTAGCGGCGGCCCAACGTCGGGACATCGACATCAGCGGCCTGCGAGCCCGGCAGATCGTCGCGGAGGATCTCGAACAGTTTGACTACGTGCTGGTCATGGACCGTTCCAATCTGTCTGACGTTGGCGACCTCTGGCGCAAACACGGTGGCACCGAGCCAAAGCTGTTTCTGACCTACGGTGAGTCTGGCGTGGATGAGGTGCCAGACCCCTATTTTGGCGGCGAGAGCGGGTTTGAGTATGTGCTGGATCTGATTCACGAGGCCAGCGAGGGTCTGCTCCGGGATATTCTGGAGCGTCGTTCTTGAACCCACGCCCTGCCATACGCGACAACGTCCCGTTGACGGCGCTGAACACTCTGGCGGTGAATGCCAGTGCCCGTCATTTTGTTGAGGTTCACGACGAGAGTGACGTTCGCTCGGCCCTGACCTGGGCCGACAGCAGAAAGCTCGAAACCCTGATTCTCGGCGGGGGCAGTAACCTGGTGTTTGCGGGTGACTTTCCCGGACTGGTGGTTCTGGTTGCCATCAGGGGGCGGTGTTGGGAGCGAGTCAGCGATACCGACGCCATCCTGCGTCTGGGGGCTGGCGAGAACTGGCATGAGGCTGTGCTCTACGCGGCGCGCTCCGGTTACCGGGGGATCGAGAATCTGGCGCTGATTCCCGGCACGGCGGGCGCCGCGCCAGTTCAGAACATAGGCGCCTATGGCACCGAGTTGGGCGACACCCTGGTATCGGTTGATGCACTGGACCGCCATACCGGTGAACGGGTCAGCCTGTCGGCCGAGGATTGCCAGTTTGCCTACCGGGACAGCCTGTTCAAGCATCAGCCAGGCCGCTACCTGATTCTGGAAATCCGCCTGCGGCTATCGCGCCAGCGCCCGCTGAACCTGGGGTATCGGGATTTACAGGAGTATCTCGGGCCGGAAGCGGACGCGGCCACGCTGACACCGCTGCAGGTGGCAGAGGCCGTCATGGCGGTGCGCCGTCGCAAACTGCCTGACCCCTCCGTATTACCCAACGCTGGCAGTTTCTTCAAGAATCCGGTGATCAGCCAGAGGGCGTTTGACCAGCTCCTGGCTGCGCACCCGGACGTGGTGTCTTATCCCCAGCCGCAGGGCGTCAAACTGGCGGCGGCGTGGCTGATTGACCAGGCGGGCTGGAAAGGCTTTCGCAATGAGCGGGTGGGGGTGCATAACCGGCAGGCGCTGGTACTGGTCAACCATGGCCACGGAGCGGGGCAGGATGTGCTGGACCTGGCCGCGCGTATTCAGGCATCGGTTCTGGAACGGTTTGGCGTCTCGCTGGACATGGAGCCGGGCATTGTAGGCGGTTGAATCCAGCCGGGGGCAGTTTGGATGCCCCCGGCTGGAAAGACGGTCAGAGGCCGCCTTTCGGGGAGGCCTTGACCAGGAAAGACAGTGCGTCTTCCACCGGAATATCCTGCTTGTCTTCATCCCGGCGACCTTTGTATTCCAGGGTGCCAGCGCCCAGCCCGCGCTCGGACACCACGAAACGATGGGGAATG
>DASSWD010000318.1:0-6464 GCA_035705335.1 Marinobacter sp.
CATCAGCGCCTGGAATGGTGGGATCTCGCCTTCGGCGTCATCACCCCGGGCGCGGCCGTTCCACATCAGGCGGAAACCGGCGCCGAGTTTCAGAATCGGCATCAGTTTCAGGCCGATGCTCAGAAACAGGCCAACGCCCAGGATCATCACCAGCATGGGAGGTCCCCACACTAATCCATTGATTTCACCAATAAAATTTGAAATAGCTTCCATGGGGTCTCCCGCTATTGATCACAGGTTGATCAGGTTTGGACTGCCCTTTTGGGGCATAACCCGTTGAGTTTAGTCGAGTATTTGATGATGTAAACCGTTGGGCCCCGCCGGTTTCCATTTTGCCGCGGGTTGCCTATGTTTAAAGGACGGCAAAGGAACCCCGGAGGGCCCGAACCATGCAATCATTGAAGGTGTCTGAAATCCTGTGGAATCACATTGAACCCATTCGCTGCGGCACGCCGCTGACCCGGGTGGTCAGGGCGTTGCTGGAAAATCACGTCAGCGGTTTACCGGTGGTGGATGATCAGCGGCGGGTGGTGGGCTTCGTGTCGGAGCAGGATTGCATCCACGCCCTCCTGGTGAGCAACTATCACGGCGAGGGCGACCCGGTGGTGGACGACGTGATGTTCCGGCAGCCGCTGACGGTCAGCCCCGACATGTCCGTGGTGGACCTGGCCCAGAACCTGGGTGCCGGAAAACCGAAAGTGTATCCGGTGGTTGATCAGGGCAAACTGGTGGGTATCGTTACCCGTACTGCTATTCTGGCGAATTTGGCGAAAGCGGGCTTCGGCCTGGAAAAACCCCGGTTCGCCAGTGCCGACGAGGACTGAATTCACCCCCAACCGGAATCCACATTGTATGGAACTGCTATCCACTAACCTGTGTTTTGACGGCGAGCATCGCCGCTACCGCCACCGCTCTGCCACGCTGGAGTGCGACATGGAGTTTGCGGTGTTTCTTCCGCCGGCCGCGGTGCGCGCCCAGCCTGAATCCGTGCCGGCCCTGTACTGGCTATCCGGCCTGACCTGTACCGACCAGAATTTCATGCAGAAAGCCGGTGCCCAGAAACTGGCGGCAGAACTGGGCCTGGCCATCGTGTGTCCGGATACCAGCCCCCGTGGGGTTAATCTGCCCGGCGAGGACGACAGCTACGACTTCGGCTCTGGCGCCGGCTTCTACGTGAACGCCACCCGGCAGCCCTGGGCGCCCCATTACCGGATGTACGACTACGTCACCAAAGAACTGCCGCAGTTGGTGGAGGATCACCTGCCGTTGAACGGCCAACGCGGCATCAGCGGCCACTCCATGGGTGGCCACGGTGCGCTCATCTGCGCGCTGAAGAATCCGGGCATGTACCAGTCAGTGTCAGCCTTCGCGCCGATTGCCAATCCGGTGAACTGCCCCTGGGGTCAGAAGGCGTTTACCGGGTACCTGGGTGAGGATCGCGCGGCCTGGGCGGAATGGGACGCCACCTTGCTGATCGCCGGGGCTGAGGAAAGGTTGCCGCTGCTGGTGGACCAGGGCACCGCTGATGAGTTTCTGGACACTCAGTTAAACCCGGATGCACTGGTGGCCGCCTGTGAGCAGCATCACCATCACATCAATCTGCGGATGCATCGAGGCTACGACCACAGTTACTTCTTCATTGCGTCGTTCATCGATGATCATTTGCGGCACCACGCCAAGGCGCTGGGCCTGGATTCCGGCCGCTAGTTCCGGAAGCCCCAGAGCAGGCTGAAATCCATGGACGGCATTTCCTCCGGCTCTTCCGGGCCGCGAATGTTGAATTCCAGCAGGCTGGTGTCGCGTTCGAAGGTGCCGTTATAGCGGTTGCCCCGGGGCCCGAAAATGGCCTGCACGAACGGCCCGCGGCCCCGGTTGTTGGCGCGGCGGGTCACCACCGCCAGCTCGTTGTTGTCCAGACGCACCAGCATCCCCGGTGGGTAAGGCCCGAGCACCTGCAGGAGCGACCGGGGAATGGCCGGGCGGAATTTGCCGTCGGCCAGGGTTGCGATCAGTTTGCGGGCCTCGGTGATGGTCATTCGTTTGCGGTAGGCACGTTTGGTGATCATGGCCACGTAACGCTCGGCCAGGGCCAGGATCTCCGCCTCCGGCACAATCTCTGTGCCACTCAGGCTATTGGGATAACCGCTGCCGTCGGCCTGCTCATGGTGCTGGGCGATGATTTTCAGTAACAGCCGGTTAGTAATGCCCGCCGATTCCAGGGCCTGGATGCTGCGCTCCGGGTGTTTGCGGATGACGGCGCGCTGCTCTTCCCCCAATACCACGTTCGAGGCGTTCAGTTGGTCCGCCACCGGCACCAGCGCAAGATTGGCACCCAGCGCCGCCGCGGTCAGTACGGCAATCCGCTTTTCGTCCAAACCAAACTGCCGGGCGATGAACTGGCACAGGATGGCGTAGAACAGGATTTGCTCATGGATGGTGGGGCTGATGGAATAAAGGTGAATCAGTGCCAGGCTGGCATCCGGCGCTTCCTTGCACATTCTTTCCAGCATCCGGCCCAGGCCAAGCAGCCGCTTCTGCGCGGAAGGGTCTTCCGCGGTAATGGCGTTGAGGGTGGCTTCCAGGCTGGTCAGAAGGTCGCCGTAGTCAGCAAAGGGGTTGCGTTGACGCAGGTCTTCGAAGGCTTCTTCCTGCGGGCGCTCGATCTTCCGGGGCATGAAACGCCCGCGCTCGAACAACTGCTCCAACTGGGAATTGGTCTGGATCACATAGCCCTGGCGCAGCAGGATATTGCCGTCAGCGTCAAACACGTCCCACGGTAGCGGTCGGCCAATGGTCAGTGCCCCGGGGGCGATACGAACGAGTGCTTCCAAAATCCGGTTTCCTGAAGACTGTTTCAGCCCGGCAGTCTAACGCTGAACTCGGGTTCAGTGCCAGATTCGCCTAACGACCCAGACGAAAGCAAACCTGAACTTGCAGGCTACATATGACTCTTTTTTCTGTAAACTGGCAGTCGTTTGCGATGTCACCTCGAATTCAGTTAATCAAAATGTGATGAGTGTCACATTGTTGTAGTCTCTAATGCAGAATTGTTAAGAATCGTAGTCTGCCAACGACCGGCTGGTGAGCTTGCGCTACTCTCGTTAACTATCTAAGACTTTTGTCGGGCTTCCGCGTTTATGTACCACCGTCTGAAGAATGATTTTCGCCTGTCGATCATTGCCTTGCTGGGCGCCAGTGCGGTTCTGGGCATTACGCCCTTTGCCGTGCTGCGCTTTGTGCAGGGCAATGTGCTGGCGGGCGCGGTGGATCTTGCCATTCTGGCGTTGATTGTCGGCAGCGTGGTGTATTCGTGGCTGACCGGGGACACTCGCCGGGCAGGCATGTTTCTGGCGACCTGTATCTGTGGCGGAGCGGTGGTCGTCGGCATGGTGATGGGCGAGCCGGGTCTGTTCTGGCTGTACCCGTGCCTGGTTACCACGTTTTTTCTGGCCCATGCCCGGCTGGCTGTGATTCTGAACGTGGCGTCCATTGCCGCGTTGGTGCTCACCGAGACCGCGTTCCGCTCTGAGGTTCAGATGTGGTCGTTTGTGGCCACGGCACTGGTAGTAAGCGCCTGCTCCTACGTGTTTGCTCACCGCAACAAGAACCAGCGGGAACGGCTCGAGCACCTGGCCACCATCGACCCGTTGACCGGGGTGAAAAACCGCCGGTCCATGGATCAGGAGCTGGATGTGGCCGCCGCCAACGCGGAACGCTCTGGCCTGCCCTATGCCCTGGTGCTACTGGACATCGACCACTTCAAGAAGATCAACGACGAGTTCGGTCACGGCGTGGGGGACGATGTGATTACCAGCATGGTCACGCTTATCCAGCACAACACCCGGAAATCCGATCAGCTGTTTCGCTACGGCGGTGAAGAGTTCGTGCTGTTACTGCCGGGCGTTGACGGCGTCAGCCTGAAGGCGGTGATGAACAACCTTCAGCAGGTGCTGCGCAAATACCTGAAACACCCGGAAGGACCGGTGACTGCCTCATTCGGGGTGGCGCTGCTGCGCCACGGTGAAAGCGTCGACAGCTGGTTGAGCCGGGCTGACGACGCTTTGTATGAAGCCAAGGAAACCGGCCGCGACAAAATTGTGTTTGCTGATATGGCCAGTCAGCGCGCCGCCGAACCGGCCTGACTCTGCGCCGGAACGGGTAGGTCCTGATCGTTGCGGGGCCGGTAACGGAACAGGCGCCAGCCCAGCAACAGGCTGGCGGTGGTTAATCCGGCCGTCAGCCCCAGCCAGAAGCCAGCGGCCCCCAGCGCTGGTACCACCACATCGTAAAACGCCAGCGCATAACCCACCGGCAGCCCCACCCCCCAGAATGAAAACAGCATGATGAACATGGGGATTCGGGTGTCTTTGTACCCCCGCAGTGCGCTGATGCAGGTGACCTGAATCACGTCAGCAACCTGGAAGGCCGCGGCGAAGGTCAACAACTGGATGGCCACTTGCCGGACTTCCTGCTCACTGGTGTACAGCCCGGCAATGGGGGCGGCGAACACCCACAGTAAAGTCGCGAACACCAGGGCAATGGTGGCGGCCAGAATCAGGGAGCTGCGGGAAATCAGCCGGGCGGTATCCGGCGCGCCTGCTCCCACCAGAAAACTCACCCGCAGGGTCAACGCCATGCCCAGGCTCAGCGGCAGCATGAACAGCAGCGACACCACGTTCAGGGCAATCTGGTGCCCGGCCACCACCACCGGCCCCAGCGGCGCCAGGAACAGGGCAATCACCGAGAACATGCTGGCTTCCACAAAGATGGTGAAGCCGATGGGTACGCCGATCGAGAGAATGTAGCGAATGCCGGGCCAGTGCGGCTTGACCCAGTCGGCCAGCAGGTGGAACTGGCGGAAGGTCCGGCTGCGGTTCAGATAGATCAGCAGCGCGATGGCGGCCACGCCGTTGGAAAGCGAGGTAGCCCAGCCACAGCCCACGCCGCCCATAGCGGGCAGCCCCAGTTTGCCGTAGATGAAGATGTAGTTGAGCGGCAGGTTGAGCAGGGTGCTGAGCACAGAGAACGCCATAATCACCCGAGTGTGGCCCAGGCCATCGGTCAGCCCGCGCAGGGCGTTCATCAGCAGCATGGCCGGGATGCCCCAGGCAAACGCATTCAGGTAACCCTGGGTAATGCCCGCGGTGCTCCTGTCCATATCCAGCAGCGCCAGTACCGGGTGTACGTTGGTCAGCAGCAGCGCCATGATCACCGTGCCCACGCCAGCAATATAGATGCCCTGCCAGGTGGCCGGCATGATCTTATGGTGGGCGCGGGCGCCGTTATAACCGGAAATGATCGGCTGCAAAGCCCCCAGCAGCCCCATGAAGAACAGGAACAGCGGCATCCAAAGGCTGCTGCCGATGCCTACCGCCGCCAGATCCTGGGCGCTGGCATGACCGGCCATGACGGTGTCGATCACGCCATTGGCCATCTGCGCCACCTGAGCAACCAGAATCGGCCCGCCCAGGATGGCGAGGGTTTTCCATTCGGTGAAGGTCCGGGAGATCAGCGACTGCCGCACTTCGGGTAGTGGCTGGTGGATTTGGTCCATTACTCTGCTCTGATGCGCGTTGGTTGCAGTGTTGGTTGTTGCCTGAAAAAGCCGCTCAGGATACCGCAACCTTCCGGCGTCGTTGATAAGCAGTTATCCTGCGCCGCGATTTCAGGGCTCAATAAAAACCCCGGCACGGGGTTCCATGCCGGGGTTTTTATCGCTGAAGCTCAGCTGTGGATCAGATCCGGAAGCGGCCTACCTGGGTGCTCAGGCCTTCGGCCAGCCGCGCCAGTTCGTCACTGGCGGCCGCGACCTGTTCGGTGGAGGTGGCGCTCTGGTCACCCACATCGCGAATCAGGGTCACGTTCTGGTTGATGTCTTCTGCCACCGAGGTCTGCTGTTCGGCGGCGGTGGCAATCTGACTGTTGTACTGGCGGATTTCCTCCACCGCACCGGCCATTTCACGGATGGTGGCGCCGGCGGCCTGCGCCCGCTCCAGCGTCTGTTCCGCCAGTTTGGTGCCGCTCTCCATAGTGTTCACTGAGCTTTCCGCACTGCTGACCAGATTGCTGATCAGGGTTTCGATTTCCTCAGCGGAAGTCTGAGTGCGTTTGGCCAGTGAGCGCACTTCATCGGCGACGACTGCAAAGCCCCGGCCCTGTTCGCCAGCACGGGCAGCCTCAATGGCGGCGTTCAACGCCAGCAGGTTGGTCTGCTCTGCGACGGATTTGATCACATCCAGCACCGTACCGATGTTCTGGGTGTCGCTCTGAAGACCCCGGAGCTTGGTCATCACCTCGCCAATCTTGCTGTTCAGGTCGGTTACAAAGCGCAACGTTTCGTTCACCGCCGTCTCGCCCTCACCGGATCTCTGGCTGGCGGTCTGGGCGGCCGCAAAGGCCGATTCGGCGCTCTTGGCCACCTCTGCCACGGTTGCGACCATTTCGTTCATGGCGGTGGCCACCTG
>DASSWD010000319.1:0-2750 GCA_035705335.1 Marinobacter sp.
ACCCATTCTATCCAGCACTCCATTCTGCGGGTGGAGCGGGACACCGGCGGCAAACTCAAGAAACTGCACTCCACCAAGAAGGCCGCTGCAGACGCCAGCTACGAGGCGTTTATTGTTCTGGAAATCGATCGTCATAGCGACCCGGCAGACCTGCGCAATCTGGAAGATGCTCTGCAAGACGTGCTGCACGAAGTGCGGGTTGCGGTCGACGATTTCCCCGTGGTGCGGAGCAAGGTTGAAGAGAGCATCAAAGAGCTGGAAGCGGCCACGGCAGGTGTCTCCGAGGAGGACCGCAAAGAGGCCCAGGCGTTTCTGAACTGGCTGTCGCAGGATCACTTCACCTTCCTGGGTTACGACGAGTACGACTTCGCCAAAGACAAACAGGGCATTATTGTCCGGCGTGTTGAGGGCTCGGAGCTGGGTATTCTGCGTGTCAACAACGAACGCCCGGACCGTGTGCGGCTTAACGAATTGCCCCAGCGCACCCGCCACGAAATGACCCGTACCGATGACGTGCTGATCTTCGCGAAATCCGCCCAGCGCTCCCGGGTTCACCGTCCGGCCTATCCGGACTACATTGCAGTGAAGAAGTTCAACAGCCAGGGCGACGTGGTCGGCGAGCGGCGTTTCCTCGGCCTTTACACCGCCCGGGTGTTCAACGAGCGCCCGGACGAAATCCCGCTGCTGCGACGTAAATACCAGACCGTGATGAAAAAATCCGGTTTCATGACCGACGATTACGCGGGCAAGGAACTGGAGCAGATCCTCACGGTATACCCTCGGGACGAGCTGTTCCAGATCGAAAACGACGAACTGCTGCGGGTGGCCAAAAGCATCCTTTACATTCAGGAGCGCCGTCGCATCGAGCTGTTCATGCGCGAGGACGTGTACGGTCAGTTCGTCACCTGCCTGGCGTTCTTCCCACGGGACATCTACAACACCGAACTGCGTCTGAAAGTCGAGCGGGTGTTATTTGACCAGCTCGGTGCAGAAGACATTGAGTTTGTTACCCATTTCTCGGAATCGGTGCTGGCCCGGGTTCAGTTTACCATCCGAGTGCCGCAGGTCGAAAACCGTCAGTTGCCGCTGGTAGAGATCCGCGAGAAGGTGATTGAACTGGCGCAGTCCTGGCGCGATGGACTGTCTGAGGCGCTCAGCGAATCCTACGGTGAAGAGAAGGGCAATGAACTGTTCCGGGTTTGGGCCAATGGCTTCCCGGCCAGTTACACCGACATGTTCTCGCCTCGCCGTGCCGCCATCGACCTGGATCACATCGCCGCGTCGGCCCGTGAAGACGACCTGGCCATGAGCTTTTATCGGGCGCTGGAAGAGGACGAGAGCACACTGCACTTCAAGCTGTTCTACCCGGACGAGCCTTTGCCGCTGTCGGACGTGATGCCGATTTTCGACAACCTCGGGTTCCTGGTGATCGGCGAGCACCCGTTTGAAGTCCGGGACCGCACCGGCAAAACCGTCTGGATTCACGATTTCACCCTGCAGGCCCACGCAGGCACGGTGGTCGACATTCACCGCATCCGCCCGATCTTCGAGGACCTGTTCCGCAAGGTCTGGCACGGCGAGGCGGAAAACGACGCCTTCAACCGGATGCTGCTGTCTTCCTACATGAGCTGGCGGGAAATCGCGTTGCTGCGCACCTTTGCCCGTTACATGCGTCAGATCCGCATTTCCAACAGCCAGACGTTTATCTCCAATACTCTGGTGAATCACGTCAATCTGACGCGCGTGCTGCTCGACTATTTTGATGTGCGCTTCAACCCGGACCGCAGCCAGAGCAAGGCCAAGTCCGAAGCGGCGCAGCAGAAGCTGGAAATTGAATTCAATGCCGGTCTGGATGAGGTCGAGAACCTCAGCGAGGACCGGGTGCTGCGGCTGTATCTGGAACTGATGCAGGCCACCCTGCGCACCAACTACTATCAGCCCGATGCGGACGGCAAGCCCAAGCCGTATATCAGTCTCAAGTTTGACCCGACCCGCATTCCGGACATGCCGCTGCCGATGCCCATGTTCGAGATTTTCGTGTATTCACCGCGGGTTGAGGGCGTTCATCTGCGTGGCGGCAAGGTGGCCCGGGGCGGATTGCGCTGGTCTGATCGGTTTGAGGACTACCGCACCGAGATTCTGGGTCTGGTGAAAGCGCAACAGGTGAAGAACGCCGTGATCGTGCCGGTAGGCGCCAAGGGTGGTTTTGTCGCCAAACGCCTGCCTGACCCATCGGACCGGGAGGCCTTCCAGGCCGAAGGCATCGCAGCCTACAAGACGTTCATCCGAGGCCTGCTGGATATCACCGATAACCTGGTGGATGCCGAAATCAAACCGCCCGAGCGGGTGGTTCGCCACGACGAGGACGACCATTATCTTGTTGTCGCCGCCGACAAGGGCACCGCGACCTTCTCCGACATCGCCAACGGCATTGCCGCCGATTATGGCTTCTGGATGGGAGACGCTTTTGCCTCTGGTGGCAGCAACGGCTATGACCACAAGAAAATGGGCATCACCGCCCGGGGCGCCTGGGTGTCTGTTGAGCGGCATTTCCGCGAGATGGGCATCAACCCAGCCGTGGATGAGTTCACTGCCATCGGCATTGGCGACATGGGCGGGGATGTGTTCGGTAACGGCCTGCTGTGTTCCGAGAAAACCCGGCTGGTGGCGGCGTTTAACCACATTCACATCTTCATTGACCCGAACCCGGATGCGGAAAAGAGCTTCAAAGAACGCAAGCGCCTGTTCGA
>DASSWD010000320.1:0-4902 GCA_035705335.1 Marinobacter sp.
CGGCTTCCAGCAGGTCATCGTTCAGAATGCCCTGGCGAATGGCTTTCTCGCTTGCACCCCGGAACAGAACGCCGTGGGGCATGACCACACCCATCATGCCTTCGGCGTTCAGGCTGGCAATCATGTGCTGAACGAATGCCAGGTCCCCGGCATCCTTGGGCGGGGTGCCATAGGGGAAGCGACCGAAGGAATCACTGTCCGCTTCTTCCTTGCCCCATTTCTTCAGGCTGAAGGGCGGGTTGGCGATCACCCGGTCAAAGGTCATCAGTTCCCCGCCTTGGGTATGCTGGGGTTCGCGCAGGGTGTCACCCTTGCGAATGTCCGCACTATAGACCCCATGCAGGAACATGTTCATCTTGCAGATTGCCCAGGTGTTCAGGTTCATCTCCTGACCGAATAGGGACAAGTTGGACGGGTTTTCACCGTGGGCTGCCAGGTAGTTCCGGGTCTGCACCAACATGCCGCCAGAACCGGCGGTGGGATCGTATATACGCATCCCGGCATGGGGCTTCAGCAGGGCAACCAGCAGCTGCACCACTTCCGATGGCGTATAGAATTCACCGCCTTTCTTGCCGGCACTGTCCGCGAACATCTTGATCAGGTATTCGTAGGCGGTGCCCAGCAGGTCCGGGCGTTCAAAGTCTTCGTTGCGCAGGCGGTATCGGCTGAAGTGGCTCAACAGGTCCCGCAGCTTTTTGTCAGACAGCTTGTTCTTGATGTTGAAGTCGATGGACACCAGCACCCCTTCCAGAACGGGGTTGTATTCTTCAATGGCTTCGGTGGCAGTGTTCAGTTCAGAACCAATGTCGTGCTTCAGGTCTTTCAAGACATTCCAGCGGGCGACGGGTGGTATATAGAAGGTCTTGTCGTATTCGTCTTCGTCGTCCGCCAGCTCGCGGGCTTGTTCTTCGGTCTTGCCCTTGTCCATGTAGTACTGGATTACGCCTTCCTGTGCTTCTTCAAAGGCATCCGACAGGCGCTTCAGGAACATCATCCCGAAGATGTAGTCCTTGTATTCGGATGCGTCCATATTGCCGCGCAGAATGTCGGCTGCTTCCCACAGGAAGGATTCAAGTTGCTGAAGGGTGATGTTGTGGCTCATTCAATGGGTTCCATCTACTGCAATGAGCATGGGGGCGTGTGGTGCCCATGCGGGTAAAAATGCCTTTGAGTGTAGCGGCGGGGGCGTACACGGGCAATGCTGCGAGAGAGTAGGGTGTTGAATGAAAGCGACAAGTTATGTCGTCAGGAAAGTAAAGAGGGAAATAAAAGGTATCTGATTTCGCCATTTCCTGGGGAAGGAAATGGTGCCGAGGAGAGGACTTGAACCTCCACGGGGTTGCCCCCACTAGCACCTGAAGCTAGCGTGTCTACCAATTTCACCACCTCGGCAGGTGATTTGCACTCGCGTAGTTTATTGAAAACGTAGCGTTTGTGCCAGTGGCGAGGGGCGGGCCCTCAACCGATGGCGCGTACTTTAATAATTCCGTTTCGGGCTGTCAAACATTTTTTCGCAAATCATTTCACGGTAGTTGTGCGTATAAAATGGCCCCCTGTTAGGCATGGTTGGTGCACCAACGTTATACTGCACGGATTGTGACATTTGCCGCCCAGCGTGCGGCCCAACAACAAGGATTCGAATGGCTTCCAGGAAGCGAACCCCTTACGACCCCCACGCGGATCGCGAGGCAAAGAAATACGACAACCCCATCCAAAGCCGGGAATTCATTCTGGCACACCTGAAAGAACGCGGCGCACCGGCGACCCATGAAACCCTGTGTGCGGAGCTGGGCCAGAATTCCGAAGAGGGTATTGAAGCCCTGCGGCGTCGGCTGATTGCCATGTGCCGGGACGGCCAGCTGATCTGCAACCGCCGGGGTGCTTACCTGCCGATAGAAGAGGCCGATCTGGTGACCGGTCGGGTGGTGGGCCACAAGGATGGCTTCGGCTTCCTGATTCCCGATGACGGTGGCTCTGACCTGTTCCTGACAGCACGCCAGATGCGCCAAGTCTTTCACGGCGACCGGGTGGCTGCCCGGGTGGATCGGGTCGATGACCGTGGCCGCCGGGAAGGCGTCGTCGTTGAGGTGTTGGAATACCGCACCGAACAGATTGTCGGCCGATTCTTCAAAGAAAGCGGCATTGCTTTTGTGGTGCCTGAAAACGCCCGCATCAACCACGAGATTCTGGTGCCGGACGATCAGGCGGGCAAAGCCGTGCACGGCCAGTACGTGGTGGTGAAGATTTTGCGCCAGCCCACCGTTCGTACCCAGCCCACCGGGCAGGTGATCGAGATTCTGGGCGAGCACATGGCCCCGGGCATGGAAATCGACGTGGCCATCCGCTCCTATGACATTCCCCACAGCTGGCCGCCAGCGGTAGGCGAACAGGCGGCATCCATTCCCGCCGAGGTCACCGAGAAGGACAAGCAAAACCGGGTGGATATCCGCAATCTGCGCCTGGTGACCATTGACGACGAAAGCGCCCGGGACTTCGACGACGCCATCTTCTGTGAGCCGCGCCCGCGGGGCGGTTATCGCCTGGTGGTGGCGATTGCCGATGTCTCCCACTACGTGCGCCCAGGCTCGCCCCTGGATGAGGAAGCGATTCAGCGCGGCAACTCGGTGTATTTCCCCGACCACGTGGTGCCGATGCTGCCGGAGAAACTCTCCAACGGCCTGTGTTCCCTGAACCCGGACGTCGACCGGCTGTGCATGGTGGCAGACATGACCATCAGCGCGGCGGGCAATATCAGTGGCTATACCTTCTACCAGGCGGTGATGCGCAGCCATGCCCGGCTGACCTATAACAAGGTCAGCGCCATGCTGGAGCATCCGGATACCGAGCAGGGCTACAAACTGAGTAGCCATTACGCCGATCTGCTGCCGCACCTGCACAATCTCTACGACCTTTACAAACTGCTGCGCCGGGCCCGGACCGAGCGCGGTGCTATCGACTTCGAGACCACCGAAACCAAGATCGTGTTCGACCCCGAACGCAAGATCGAGGAAATCGTGCCGGTGCACCGCAACGATGCCCACAAGATCGTCGAGGAGTGCATGCTGTGCGCCAACGTGGCGACGGCCCGGTTCCTGAAAAAGCACCAGGTGCCGGCACTTTACCGGGTGCACAATGGCCCGTCGGAGGAGCGACTGAATAACGTGAGGTTGTTCCTGGGCGAGCTGGGGCTGCAACTGGGTGGCGGCGACAAGCCGACCTCTGGCGATTACCAGGCGCTGCTTGGCCAGATTGCTGACCGGCCCGACGCCAACGTGATCCAGATGGTCATGCTGCGGTCCCTCAGTCAGGCGGTCTACAGTCCGGAAGAGGCAGGTCACTTCGGTCTGGGCTTTACAAGCTACACCCACTTTACCTCTCCGATTCGTCGGTATCCCGACCTGATTGTGCATCGCGCCATCAAGTCCAGGATTCACAATCCGGAAGTGAACAAAGACGTCGTCAAGCCCAAAGTGGTCGACCCGGAACTGGCTCACTACCCCTACGATTACGCCCGTATGGAACAATTCGGCGAACACTGTTCAATGACTGAGCGCCGGGCGGACGACGCCACGCGAGACGTCATGGCCTGGCTGAAGTGTGAGTTCCTGAGTGACCACGTTGGTGAAGAGTTCGATGGCGTGATTGCCGCTGTTGTGCCCTTCGGCTTCTTCGTTGAGTTGTCAGATATTTACATCGAGGGGCTGGTGCACGTGTCCACCCTCAGTGGTGATTATTTTCACCACGATGCTGCAAAGCACAGGCTCATCGGTGAACGTACCGCAGTCAGTTTCCGGCTGGGTGATGAGGTTCGTGTCAAGGTCGTTCGCGTAGGCATGGAAGACCGCAAGATCGATCTGGAACTGATCAGCACGCCCAAACGCCGGCAGGCCGACCGGGATGCCCTGGAGGTCGCTAAGCGTGAGCCCCGTGGCCGTGGCGACCGCGCCGGAAAAGGTGGCAAGTCCCCCCGTGGTGGTAAAGGCGGCAAGCCCGCCAGCGCCAAAGAAAGGCTGGCGGCCGAGGCTGCCCGGGAAGCGGCCCGCAAGGGCAGCAAATCGGGCAAAGGCCGCGGTGACGGTGCTGGCAAGGGCGCCGATGCGGGCGCCAAAGCAACGAAAGACGCAAAGGGCGGAGCACCGGCCGCTGGCAAGAAGCGCCGCAGCCGCCGATGAGTGCCACCGCCCCGGACGGTGTGCGAGCGCGCCCGGGGCGGCTACCCCATAGCAACAGGAAAAGGTTTCAGTGTCTCAGGACTACGTATTTGGCTGGCACGCAGTAGATGCGGTGCTCAAAAAAGAGCCGGAACGGCTTCAGCAGGTGTGGATTCAGACCGGTCGGCAGGACAAGCGCGTCCAGTCGGTGACCGACAGCCTGGATCAGTTGGGGGTTCGCTGGCAGGTGGTGCATCGTCGTGAACTGGATGAGCGGGTTTCCGGCGTTCATCAGGGCATCGTAGCGGCGGTTGCAGAGAGCCGAGAGTGGAGCGAAGACGATCTGTTCGCCCAGCTTGCCGGCAGTGACAAGCCGCCGTTCCTGCTGGTGCTGGACGGTGTCACCGATCCTCACAATCTGGGCGCCTGCCTGCGCACCGCCGATGCGGTGGGTATTCAGGCGGTGATCGTGCCGAAGGACAAATCCGCAACCCTGACGCCCGTGGCCCGCAAGGTGGCCTGCGGAGCGGCTGAAACCGTGCCCTTTGTGCGGGTGACCAATCTGGCCCGCTGTCTGCGGGCATTGCAGGAACGGGGTGTGTGGTTGGTTGGCACCGCCGGCGAGGCTGAAGCTACGCTGTATCAGGCCGACTTCAAAGGCCCGGTGGCCCTGGTCATGGGGGCGGAAGGCAAAGGCATGCGCCGGCTAACCCGGGAACACTGCGACCAGCTGATCAACATTCCCATGCTC
>DASSWD010000321.1:0-6957 GCA_035705335.1 Marinobacter sp.
AAAAACTGGACGAATCCCGGATTCCTGCTATTAATTAAGCGGATTCGTTGAAAGAACAATAACCTGAAAGACCAGAGCGAGACGCACATGAAAAAAACAGCACGTTCAGACAGTCAGGTGGATGCCGTTGCCGCGGTATTGCTAGTCATGCTTGCGGTCGCATTCGCGGTGGTCTGGGTCGCGGGTCAGTAAGTTCTACTGACCCGACAGTACCAGATTAACCACCAGAATAAGCCCGCCCACAAATGCCGCGGTGAAGAGTAAACCGGCAATGATGTAGGGAACCGGGCTGTGGCTCGAAAAGTCTTCCTGCCGACGCCGATCGGACTGCACCCCGAAAGCGCCTGCCAGTATGCTTTGCATGATTTTCAGCACGCCCGGTGAGCCGGGCTTCCGGCCGGATGGCTCCCCTGCTGTGTTCTGTTCGTTACTCGCGTTACCCATGTACCCCGCCTTTTTTGTCAGGCAATCATGATCTTGCCCTGAACCGCCGCGCGTTTACTCGTCAGGATCATAGGCCAGGCTTGGCATCAACCAGCGTTCTGCCTCGGCCTTGGACATACCTTTGCGTTCAGCATAGTCTTCAACCTGATCAGCGCCAATTTTGCCAACCGCAAAGTACTTGGCCGCCGGGTGTGCAAAGTACCAGCCAGACACCGCAGCCGTCGGGTACATGGCAAAATGTTCCGTCAGCTTCAGGCTGGTGTTGTTGGTGGCATCCAGCAACTGGAACAGTGTGGCTTTCTCCGTGTGATCCGGGCAGGCCGGGTATCCAGGGGCCGGACGGATGCCCTGGTAGCGTTCCCTGATCAGATCCTCGTTGGCCAGAGTTTCGCCTTCGGCGTAGCCCCAGAACTCCTTTCGTACACGCTCATGCATGTGTTCGGCAAACGCTTCTGCCAGCCGGTCCGCCAGGGCCTGAACCATAATCGCGCTGTAATCATCGTAGGCATTCTTGTACTCGGCGGTGAGCTCGTCCACACCGATGCCCGTGGTAACGGCGAATCCGCCCACGTAATCGTTCAGGCTCGAGCCTTCCGGCGCAACGAAGTCCGACAGCGCTGACATCGGGCGGCCCGGGGCTTTCTCATCCTGCTGGCGCAGGTGGTGCAGGGTAGTCAGTTCCTCGGAACGGTTTTCATCAGTGTACACCACAATGTCGTCACCCCGGCGGCTGGCCGGCCAGAAACCGATGACGCCTTTGGCGGTGATGCGCTTCTCACCGATCATCCGGTTCAGCAGTTTCTGAGCGTCGTCAAACAGGTTGCGGGCCGCTTCGCCCCGTTTTGGGTCATCAAAAATGGCCGGGTACTTTCCGGATATATCCCAGGAAACAAAGAACGGGGTCCAGTCGATGTAATCCACCAGCCTGGACAGGTCATAGTCCTCAAATACCCGAACGCCGGTGAACGCCGGCTTGGGTGGCTGGTAATGCTCGAAGTCAATCTGAGGTGCCCGGTCACGTGCTTCTTTCAGGGACACCAGCTTGGTGCGCTCAGTCCGGTTCTTGCGACGTTCCCGGATTTCATCGTATTCCGCACGAGCCGCCTCGACGAACGCGTTTTTGCCGGTCTTGCTAAGCAGTTGGGATGCCACGTTCACGCAGCGGGACGCGTCTGAAACGTACAGAGCGATGTCGTTCTTATACTGGGGTTCGATCTTCACCGCTGTGTGGGCCTTGGAGGTGGTGGCACCGCCAATCATCAGCGGAATCCGGAAATTCAGACGCTGCATTTCCCGGGCAACGTGAACCATTTCATCCAGCGACGGCGTGATCAGGCCGCTCAGACCAATGATGTCGACGTTTTCCTTCTTCGCCGTTTCCAGGATTTTCTCGCAGGGCACCATCACACCCATGTCGATCACTTCGTAGTTGTTGCACTGCAATACCACGCCGACAATGTTCTTGCCGATATCATGGACATCGCCCTTCACCGTGGCCATCAGGATCTTGCCCTTGGCTTGCTGTTCGCCGCTTTTTTCCGCCTCGATGTAGGGGATCAGATAGGCGACGGCCTGTTTCATCACGCGGGCACTTTTCACCACCTGGGGCAGGAACATCTTCCCGTCGCCAAACAGATCGCCGACCACGTTCATACCGTCCATCAACGGGCCTTCGATGACTTCGATCGGGTGGCTGGCGTTCTGGCGGCAGGCCTCAGCGTCTTCGATAATATAGGCGGTGATACCCTTGACGAGGGCATGCTCCAGGCGCTTTTCAACGGGCCATTCACGCCAGGCCAGGTCTTCTTCCTGGGCTTTACCACCTTTGCCCTTGAAACGTTCAGCGATCTCCAGCAGGCGGTCGGTGGCGTCGTCACGGCGGTTGAGAACGACGTCTTCGACCCGTTCTTTCAGATCAGGCTCGATCTCGTCATAAATCACCAACTGGCCCGGGTTCACAATACCCATGTTCATGCCGGCCTTGATGGCGTGGTACAGGAACACTGAGTGAATGGCCTCACGCACGGCATCGTTGCCGCGGAATGAGAACGACACGTTACTGACGCCGCCGGAAATGGAAGCGTGCGGCAGGTGCTCG
Source organism: Marinobacter sp. (assembly GCA_035705335.1). GTDB lineage: Bacteria > Pseudomonadota > Gammaproteobacteria > Pseudomonadales > Oleiphilaceae > Marinobacter. The sequence continues at coordinate 2,543 of DASSWD010000321.1, forward strand.
CGAATCCAGCGGGTGGCATTGATGAAATCCACCGCGTAGTTGTTGTGTTCTTCGATGCCCGTGGCGATGGCAAAGATGTTCGGGTCGAAGATAATATCCGCCGGGTTAAAGCCGATGCCGGTCAGCACATCATAGGAGCGCTTGCAGATTTCGGTCTTGCGCTCGTAGGTGTCTGCCTGGCCGTCTTCATCGAACGCCATCACCACCACGGCTGCGCCGTAGCGCATGCAGTCTTTTGCCCGCTTGATGAATTCCTCTTCGCCTTCCTTCAGGCTGATGGAGTTCACCACCGCTTTGCCCTGGACGCATCGCAGGCCTGCTTCGATCACGTCCCATTTGGATGAATCGATCATGACCGGCACCCGGGAAATGTCCGGTTCTGACGCCACCAGATTCAGGAAGGTTACCATCACCTCCTTGGAATCCAGCATGCCCTCGTCCATGTTGATGTCGATGATCTGGGCACCGTTTTCCACCTGATCCCGGGCCACGCTCAGGGCTTCTTCATATTGCTCTTCCTTGATCAATCGCAGGAAGCGCTTGGAGCCGGTGACGTTGGTGCGTTCGCCCACGTTGATGAACAGCGTGTTCTCGTCCCCGGTGAACGGCTCAAGGCCGGACAGCCGTAGGTGCTTGGGACGCTCCGGAATGGCGCGGGGCGGGTACTTGGCGACGGCTTTGGCAATGGCCTCAATGTGGTCTGGCCGGGAACCGCAGCAACCGCCGATGATGTTCAGGAAGCCCTCTTTGGCGAATTCCTCGATGATCTCGGCCATTTCCTCCGGCGTCTGGTCGTATTCTCCGAACTCATTGGGCAGGCCGGCATTCGGGTGGGCGGAAACGTAAGTTTCGGCCTTGTTTGACAGCTCTTCAACGTAGGGCCGCAGCGCATCGGCGCCCAGGGCGCAATTGAGACCCACAGAGATCGGTCGGCAGTGGGCGATCGAGGTGTAAAAGGCCTCGGTGGTCTGGCCGGACAGGGTGCGGCCAGACGCATCGGTGATGGTGCCGGATATCATGATCGGCAGTTCGATACCGCTGTCGATGAAGAACTGCTGGGTGGCGTAAATCGCCGCCTTGGCGTTCAGGGTGTCGAAGATGGTTTCAATCAGGATCAGATCAGAGCCGCCTTCCACCAGGCCAGACACTGCCTCGTAGTAGTTGTCCACGAGGGTCTGGAAGTCAACGTTCCGGTAGCCGGGGTTGTTGACGTCCGGGGAAATAGACGCCGTGCGTGAGGTCGGGCCAACGGCGCCAGCAACGAACCGGGGCTTGTCCGGATTCTTCGCGGTAAACTCATCGGCGATGTCCCGGGCCAACCGAGCCGCCGCCACGTTCAGTTCCCGGGCCAGGGATTCCATGCCGTAGTCGGCCTGGGACAACTGAGTGGAGTTGAACGTGTTGGTTTCGATGATGTCCGCGCCGGCGTCCAGGTATTCGGCGTGAATGTTGCGTAGCAGTGCCGGCTGGGTCAGGTTGAGCAGGTCGTTGTTGCCCTGTACATCCCGTTCGTAGTCCTTGAATCGCTCTCCGCGGAAGGCCGCCTCATCCAGCTTCTGGTTCTGGATCATGGTGCCCATGCCGCCATCGAGAATCACGATGCGTTCCTTGAGGGCGCGGTGCAGCTGTTCCAGGCGGGTGGTGCGATCGGTCATAGGGTTGCTTCCGGGAGTCGAGATAACGTCGTGTTCAGGTCCAAAGGCGCGGAATCATAGCAAATTTGTACGTTGCAGTCTTAGTACGGATGATCATGATCAACGGCGATGTGGTTTGCCAGGGCCGGTTGTATAGGGGAAACTCATTATCCGATTAATGCCCGACTATTTTACTTGGTCTTTTCAGTCTGTGCGAACTGCCATAAAATACGAAGTACATTCGAAAACAGGTAGGACGTATGGCACTGGTAACTGTGACGGATTCCGCGCGAGATTATCTGGCGCAACTCATTGAAAAGCAGGACGTTGAAGGAATGGGCGTGCGCATTTTCGTGACTCAGCCAGGCACCCGTAACGCCGAGACCTGTCTGGCGTACTGCCCGCCGAACGAGGTGGTACCCACCGATGAGCAGATGGATCTGGAAAAGTTTACCCTGTATCTCGACCACAATTCGGTGCCGTTCCTTGAAGAGGCTTTCGTGGATTATTCCAAGGACCAGATGGGCGGCCAACTGACCATCAAGGCGCCAAATGCCAAGGTGCCCCAGGTAGCTGATGATGCGCCCCTTCCGGAGCGTATCAACTACGTCCTGGCCTCCGAGATCAACCCGAACCTTGCGGCCCACGGCGGTGACGTGCAGTTGGTTGAGATTGTCAACGAGTCTGTCGCCGTTCTTCGCTTTGGCGGCGGCTGCCAGGGGTGCTCCGCGGTCAGCCTCACCCTGAAACAGGGCGTGGAGAAAACCCTTACCGAGCGGGTGCCGGAGATTACCGCCGTCCGTGACGTGACCGATCACTCCAACACCGAAAACGCCTACTACCAATAAGTCGGCCCTGGTCTTTCTGGCGGCTGCCCGACCCGGAACGGGTCAGACGGATCGTCGGGTGTTTACAGGCAGTTGGTGGGGCGCGGCAACCCGGCAATCCTGCAGGCGGTTTTTGCAGGGGTAGCCGGGAACAACTGCATAAGGTAAATACTGTTGCCCTTGTTCTCTCCGAAGGCTTCCCTCACCGCCTTTACAAATAGCCGGTTTGACGGCGGTGACATTTCATGTTTTCTATAAAAATCCCGAAGAAACTCTATGATTTCCCAGTGATTATCCGTTAATTCAAGCTCAGCCTCTGCGGCGATCGCCTGGGCAACGTCGCGGTGCCAGTCGCTGGCGTTTTCCAGAAAGCCTTCATTGTTGCGCAACGGCATCGGCGTCGGCTTATCGCTCATGAGTCACCAGTTAACGGACTGTTGGTGATCAGCGGTGATCCTCACCCAGCCGCTGTAATCGATCAGCCACTCAGGAGTGGCGAGGGCATTCAACCCGCGGGCGTTGACGTCAGCGGCGAGCGCGAAGGTTGGGCAGGGCGGGGCGAACGCGGTATCGGTCAGAGCCAGCACCGCGCTTTCGGTCAGTATAAGGGTGTCGCCGGGCACCAATGCGTGCAGGCACAGTTGGAATCTCGGGTGATCCGGGGCTTTGTTGATCATGTGCAACATGGTTGAAACCTGCGTAAACGGGAACTGGGCTAGCCGGCAAACAGAACGCGCTGGTGACTGCGGACCACTGATGCTGGGTTTTTACAAGGTGTGATACCGGGCATCAGGGTCTCCGCATTCAACTGGTAGCGATCGCAGGCAGTCTGGTCCGCATAGAGCGCTTCCACGCCAAAGATGCCCGCCGCTGCCAACTGTTTTTCCACCGATTTCTGTTCAATCCGTCCCGGATTCTGGCCGGAACGCAGCCAGTTCACGCCGGGCCCGGTGAACAGCAACGCTACCGGTTGATCAAAGGCTGCCAGTGACAGCGCCATGTCCAGTGCTTCCCGGCCATTCCAGTTGCTGTAAGGCGCCTGGTCCACCACGATCAGTGTTGTCATCGTCAGCATTCCCCATGAAAGTAAACCATCCGGTCTGACTGCCGCTGGCTTTCAACCCAGTCACCCAGTCCGGCAATGTCGAAGGGGGCCCGCAGATTGCTGGCGGGCAGTTCGTAACGCTTCTGCTCGGTGTCATTCACGAGTCCACGCCGCAGGGCAGAGGCCACGCAGACAACGCCCGGTATCTGGTGCTCTGCCAGCAATGCCGCCCATTCGGCCGGCCAGTTGGTCTCGTCAGAGGGTGGGGCGCTCAGAGCCGAGGCGAGGTGCACGCCGTCCCCGTACAGGAACACCCGGTCCAGCCGGTGCCCGCTTTCCAGCAGCGCCCTGGCGAACAGCAGCGCGCTCTGGGGCGCCTGGGATGCCCAGGGTGCGCCCGTGATCACCAGCGTGTAAGTGAGCGAGGATGGTGAGGTCATTGGTGATTCCGCATCCGGTAAAAGCCGATGATAAGTGGTCATACATCAGGTTTTGAGTGTACCCAAAGCAAGAACCCCGGCAAAGGCCGGGGTTCCTGGGTACCTTCCGGGCGATGACTCAGTCGTCGCCAGAAAACACACCGATCAGGTGAAGCAGGCTCACAAACAGGTTGTAGATATTCAGATACAACCCTGTGGTGGCCATAATGTAGTTGGTCTCTCCGCCGTTGATGATGCGGCTGGTGTCATACAGGATCAGACCAGACATCAGCAACACGATGGCGGCACTCAGGGCCAGGTGGAAGCCGCTGATGTTCACGCCAAAGAAACTGGCAACGAACATGCCCAGCATGGCGACAACGACAACGACCAGACCGGCCATCAGGAAGCTGCGCATGAAGCTGAAGTCTTTCTTGGTGGTCAGCACATAGCCGGACAGGGCAAAGAACACCAATGCGGTGCCCGCCAG
>DASSWD010000322.1:0-7210 GCA_035705335.1 Marinobacter sp.
CCGGCTTTTTTCAGCAGGCGCACCAGTTCGGCGCTTTTGTAGGCGGCAATGCCACCGGTGATTCCCAGCAGAATGCGTTTGGCAGCCATCAGGGCTCCGTAATCCCGTAAAATGAAAGCGTTATAAGATAGCATGCCCCAGGCAATCGGACAGCCAGCCAGACCCTATCTTCGTTTACCGAATGTTACCTTTTGCAGTACCCTTTGTAATTCTGAGACATCGGTGCAGGACGCACCGTAATCACACCTGATCACGCAAGGATGCCATATCATGACACAACCCCACTGGCCTACCGATGAACGGCCACGAGAACGCCTGCTGGCTCACGGCCCGGAAGCCCTCTCGGACGCCGAACTGCTGGCCATCTTCCTGCGTACCGGCACCGCCGGCATGCCGGTGATGGCACTGGCCAGGCACCTGATCGATGAATTCTCCGGCCTGCGGGGCCTGATGACCGCCTCCCGGGGACAGTTCTGCCGGGTCAAGGGGCTGGGTACCGCCAAATACGCCCAGGTGCAGGCCGCCATGGAAATGGCCCGCCGGGTAATGGACGAACCGCTGCGTCAGGGCGAACCTTTGCGTTCACCCGCGGATACCCGTCGTTTTCTCACCAGCCGTCTGGGCACCTACCCTCATGAAGTCTTTGCCGGCCTGTTCCTGGACAACCGGCACCGGGTGATCCAGTACCGGGAACTGTTCCGTGGCACCATCGACGGCGCGGCCGTCTACCCCAGGGAAGTGGTTCGCCAGGCGCTGGAAGACAACGCAGCGGCGGTCATCTTCGCCCACAACCATCCCTCGGGGGTGGCCGAACCCAGCCAGGCGGACATCACCCTCACCCGTCGCCTGAAAGAAGCGCTTGGTTTGGTGGATATCAGGGTTCTTGACCATATGGTGGTGGGCCACGGTGAGGTAATATCCCTGGCCGAACGTGGATTGATGTGACGGTTGAGAAACACGCAGGGCGCGCACCCGGTAAACTGGCCAAATTCCCAACAATTTTTTGCGTTGGCTGGCGAGTTCTGGTATAAAAGCGTCCCTTTCTGGCGGCGTCTGGCAGGCAGCGTTCAGTTTAGAGGCGCGAACCGGTAGCAGTTTTGTTCCGGGGCAACCAGAGACGCATTAAATAACGAATTCGTATTGATAGACCATTGCTCAGGTCGGAGGCAAGTATGTCCAGAGTTTGTCAGGTTACCGGTAAGCGTCCGGTCACCGGTAACAACGTATCCCACGCGATGAACCACACTCGTCGTCGTTTTCTGCCGAATCTGCAGAACCACCGCTTCTGGGTTGAGTCCGAGAAGCGTTTCGTGAAGCTGCGCGTTTCCACCAAGGGCATGCGCATCATCGACAAAAAAGGCATCGACGCTGTGCTGGCCGATCTTCGCGCCCGCGGCGAGAAATTTTAAGGAGCTGCATCATGCGCGAGAAAATCAAGCTGGTTTCATCAGCAGGCACTGGTCACTTCTACACGACCAAAAAGAACAAGCGCAACACCCCGGAAAAGATCGAGATCAAAAAGTACGATCCGGTGGTCCGCAAGCACGTTGCGTACAAGGAAGCCAAGATCAAGTAAATTGACCAGGCGACCTGACGAAAAGCCCGGCCCTGTGCCGGGTTTTTTGTTGCCTTTCTTCCCATGCACCCGATAAAAAAACCCGGCGGTTGCCGGGTTTTTTTGGGTCACACGTGTGGAGCAGTGCTTAGAACTTCAACAGAGCGCCCACGAAGAGCGTGTCGACGTTCTCATAGTCACCCGCATCGCGGTCAAGCGAGTTGGCGTTATAGCCCGCGTAGGCGCTGAAGTAGCTCACCGGCGTGTAGACATAACCTACGCCGATGGTCTCAGCAGAGTCGCCTTCAGCAACGCGGTCGGAAGCTTCCATCATGTGGATGTCCATTGCGTGTTTGCCAACCTTATAACCCAGCTTGACCAGATAGAAGTCAGAATCCGGGTTAGCGGGATTGTCGTCACTGGCGGTGGAATAGGCACCCGTCAGGTTGATGCCACTGTCGTGCAGCCAGGAAACCGAACCACCAATGGTGTCGAGTTTGTCAGCCACACCACCAACGTCTTTGCTGGAATAACCCAGAGCCGCAGTGATCTTTCCTCCCAGCTCACCGCTGAAGCGCGCACCAATTTCGGTAACGTCGTCGTCACTGCTCTTGGTGCCCTGGCTCACCGCCAGCTTGATCGGACCAACGCTCGGCAGGTCATAACGGACGCGAGTGTAACGGCTCTCAAAGTCCTGGTTACTCATCGCACTGCTGAACTGAACAGCATCAGCGGTCGTTTCATCCACGAAACTCAGACCACCACCCATCAGGGCCGGGTTAGCGTAGGAAATAACCGCCGTTCCGGACAGATCCTGCTCGATGTTGCCGTTCGCAGCACCGTCGCCCTGACCGACTGAGACTTTACCAAACGCGCCCGCCAGGTATACGTTCAGGTGGCGCTCGTTGAACTCACCGGAAATGGTGCGAACGTCTTCTGACACCGCATTGGAGGGGTTGACCTGGTATTCCAGCTCAACGTGGGCACCGACGGTCAGACCGGTGTCGGGCACGTCGGCACTCAGGCGAACACCCGCACGAGTCGCGCTGTTATCGTTGTCGGCGGTATAGGTTTTGGTGCCCGCTGCTGAATCGGTGACCATCACACCATGGTTGATCTGCCCATAGCCATCGATCTTGACGTTTGAAACCGACGCCTGCGCCAGGACACCCGAAGAGGAAACACCACAGACAATTGCGACAATACTTGCGCGCAGTTTGTTTTGTTTTTTCACAGATTTTGCTTCCTGAATTATTTTTAGTTGGACGGCAGGCCGGACACGCCTGCACCACTTCAAGAATGTTCTCTCGGCCAGCCGATGTTGACTGGCTGTAAGGTTTAAGCAATCACTGCGCCAACTCACAGAACTCAGGAAGCCGTCACGAAATAGTCATATTTTTTAATCTGTTACCCAGCGACTAACGCAACAGCAGCCCACTCAGATCAAAAAATCGGCGGAAAATCACCCATATACTCATGCTCAATGGGTGAGTAATGACACACAATAATCGTGACCCCTGTCACAGAACGACAGGGGTTGGGGGGCAGCGCAACCGTCAAAAGGTTTCGAGATAACCCTTGGGCAAAGCCACATCCATGGCGATAGGCAGATGATCCGACATCGGATAGCTCACCACCTCGGACCGGCGGATATCCAGGGAGGGACTGACCATGATGTGGTCCAGAGCTTTCTCCGGGCGCCAGCTGGGGAAGCTGTGGGCGGTCTCTGGCAGGGGGATGAGATCGGTTTCCCGGAGCGGAGTGTTGGTCAGCAGCTGCTCGGCGTGGGCGTTCATGTCACCCATCAATACCACGTGGCGGTAATCCGCGATCAGTTCACGGATAAACCCCAGCTGCTTTTGCTGGGCGGACTTGCTCAGCGAAAGATGCATCAGCACCAGTACCAGCGGGTCTTCCTCAACCCCGTAGCGGGCGATGATCGCACCCCGCCCCGGAATCAGCCCAGGCAATTTGTGCTCGGTGACATCCAGAGGCCGGAATCGACTTAGCAGTCCATTGCTGTGTTGGGCGATCTGTCCAAGATTACGATTCAGCTGCTGGTACCAGTAGGGAATGCCGGCGGCCTCAGCCAGGTACTGCACCTGATTGATGTAACCACTCCTAAGACTGCCGCCATCGCACTCCTGCAAGGCCACCACATCGTACTGGCTCAGCAGGGTGGCAATGCGGTCCAGGTTTTCAATGCGCTGGCGGTGGGGAAACAGGTGCTGCCAGCTTCGGGTCAGGTAATGGTGGTAGGAAGAAGTATTGATGCCCACCTGAATGTTGAAGGTGAGCAGCCGGATGTGGCGGTGGGGCTCGAACTCCGGCACGTGTTCGCTGCCCGAGCAGGTGCCCCTGGCCCCGTTCTGGGCTTTCAGGATACCGGTAAGCTGGTTGCGCAATCGCTTATACATGATCTGGCGCTCCGGAACCGCTCTGACCCCACCCGGCCACGTTGCGGGCGACGGACTATTGCGCCGCCGCGTGCTCCTTCTCAGCCAGGTACTCAACCACTTTCAACACGTTTTCGTGGCTGCCGGCCATGGAGGCGGTGACCACGTACTTGCCATCCACCAGCATAGTCGGCGTTCCGGTCACGCGCGCGCCGCGGATTTTGGCCTGGGCCTGCTGCACCCGAGCCCGAACGCCAAAACTGTTGTAGGTTTCCACGAACGTCTCCGCATCGACGCCGTAACCCGCGACAAAGTCACCGAGGGCTTCCGCATCGTTGAGCGGACGACGCTCGCCGGCCAGAGCGTCAAACAGGGCATCGTGCACCTTGTCCAGTTCACCCATGGCTTCCAGCGCGTAATAGGCGTAAGCGTGGGGCTCCCAGCTGGCACCCAGGGCTGCCGGCAGTTTGACATAGTTGACGTAGTCCGGTGCCTGCGCTTCCCAGGCTTCCGCCAGCGGCTTGAAGTTGTAGCAGTGGGGACAGCCGTACCAGAAGATTTCGGCCACCTCGACGCCACTGTCGGATGCGGTGCGGACCGGGTTGCTCAGCTCTCGGTAGTGCGTTCCCTCTTCCCAGGTGGATTGGGCAGTGGCCAGGGGGGCGGCCAACAAGGCGGCCAGGAAGACGGCGACAGGGCCAGCAATTTGGATCATCAGACTACTCCGGTTGATTCAGAAACATATTCAAGGACCGATTATGACCCAGCGAACTGAAAAAGTTCCACCGACGGGCCATTCGACCTTGGTTACAGAATGGTAAGCACAAAAAACCCCGCCGGGGCGGGGTTTTTTGTTCACGGGCTCGCTCAGTGAAGGCCGGATACGTAGTTGGCCAGCGCTTCGATTTCGTCGTCAGTCAACTTGGATGCGACATCGATCATGATGCTCGCGTTATTACCACTGTCACGCTCACCGGATCGGTAAGCCTTCAACTGCTTGGCCACATACTCGGCGGACTGACCACCGATCATCGGGTAGCCGGCCGGTTCGTTACCGTCACCACGAGGGCTGTGACAGCCGGCACATGACGGCACGCCAGAGGCCATGTTACCACCACGGTACAGGGCTTCGCCGCGCTCGATAAGATCCGGGTTGGCCTGGCTGACCACCATCTCCTGGCTGTCAAAATAGGCGGCCAGGTCTTGCAGGTCCTGATCCGACATGTTGTCCAGAATGCCGGTCATCTCGGCAATCTGGCGCTCGCCCGACTGAATCAGCGTCAACTGCCGGTACAGGTACTTCTCACCCAGGCCTGACAATTTCGGATACACCCCCATGACCGGGTTGGCACCACCCTGCCCGTGGCAAGCGGCACAGACTGCAGCCTTCTGTTCGCCTGCTTCCGGGTCACCGGCAGCGTGCGCCATGGTTACCAGGCCCAATCCGAGAACTACTCCTGCGATCAGTCTTTTCATGCTCGCTCCGCTTCTCTCATCTTTTTAGTCTGAAAGTCTTCTTGGTTGTGCAACCGGCCCGCACTGATGCGTCAGAGACACAACCGGAGCTGACCGCGGCCACGCTCAGCGCCCCGCCAGAAATTGGTGTAGCATTATACATTAATCGTCGATAACTGAAATCCAAAGGGAACGCCCGCACCGTGGACACTGATTCGCCTCAAAAAAACCTTTCTTTCAACAGTGCCCGATTCCTGATCAGCGCATCCCGGCTGGACGAATGCCCCGAAGACACCGGCGCTGAGGTGGCCTTTGCCGGCCGCTCCAACGCTGGCAAATCCAGCGCGCTGAACGCCATTACCGCCAACGGCAAACTGGCCCGCACCAGTAAAACGCCCGGCCGAACCCGGCTGATCAACTTTTTCAGCCTGAACCGCGAACACCGGCGCCTGGTCGACCTCCCTGGCTATGGCTATGCCAAGGTCTCCCGCGACATGAAAGACGACTGGCAACAGCATCTTGGCCATTATCTGAACGATCGCCGCTGTTTACGGGGTCTGGTGCTGGTGATGGACATTCGCCACCCGCTCACCGATTTCGACCAAATGATGGTGGAATGGTGCGAACATAACAACCTGCCGTTGATGATTCTGGCCACGAAGGCGGACAAACTGAAGTTTGGTCAGGCGAAAACCGCCATGCTCGGGATCGCAAAGTCGCTGAAAGCCTACCGGTGCGTTGAGCATCTGATCATGTTTTCAGCCACCGCCAAAACCGGTGTGGATGACTGCCGGGCCGCACTGGAAGCCTGGCTGGAGAGTGCTCCCCCGGAAGACGGCGGATCCAGGCAATAAAAAACCGGCCTGCCAGACGACAGACCGGTGAAACGTCAGGGTTTGCGACGTGCTAAACCTGAGCTTTCGCCCAGAAGACGCAAGGATTGTCCAGTTCCCCACGTCTACCCCTTGAGAGTTCCTTTTCGCCGAAAAGTTCCTCGATTGACTAAATTTTAATCAAATCCGGGTCGTTGACCGGTTCCGGCAGCGCCGGCCGATACTTTTCCCTCAGCGCCAGCACCCGATCCCGATAGGCCGGCGTCAGATAAGGCAACTCCAGTGTCAGCACCTGATAGATGCCTTGTTTGAGTTCAGTCAGGGTCAGGCTGCCGGTGCCTTCACTGGCATGGGCGGTTTTCAGGAACGCCATCCAGTTGGTGATGACCAGCCACACATTCAGTGACATGGCACTGCGCAACTCCTCAGGCTGGGGTTGCAGAATGCCAGCCTCGGCAAGTTTCTCGAAGATCCGATTGATCGCGGCCAGGCAACGGGTGGTGAAATCCCGATAGTCACGGCGCAGCCGGGCGTCACTGTCCAGCAGATACTCCAGATCCCGGTGGAAGAATCGGTAGCTCCAGAGCCCGTCGAACACCGATTCCAGGTAAAACGTCATGTCTTCCACCGTCAGCGGGCGGTCCTCAGGAATATCGAGGTAATAGTCCACCAGTTTTTCGTATTCCAGGAAGATGTCATAGATGATGTCCGACTTGTTGCGGAAGTGGTAATACAGGTTGCCCGGGGAGATCGCCAGATGCGCCGCAATGTGGTTGGTGGTGATGTTACGCTCACCCCGTTCATTGAACAGTTCCAGACTGGACAGAAGGATCTTGTCTCGGGTTTTCATCAGGCCGACGGCACCTTTCGCTCTTTTTGTGACGGATGGCCCGATGGGCCATGCCGGGTTTCTTGACTGCCTAGAGTATATACTCTAATAATGTGGTCAAGCGCAAATCGCTCAGCATTTG
>DASSWD010000323.1:0-8892 GCA_035705335.1 Marinobacter sp.
AACCGCATCGTCGGTGACAAACTCCGGCGCCTGGCGGACCAGATCAAAGCCCGATACCACACTGAGGTGGAACTGGAAGACGGCCTGGTCGAAGCCATCCGCAGCCGCGCCACGAGAAGTGAAAACGGCGCAAGGATGCTGGAATCGATCATCGAAGGCGAACTACTGCCGCCCGTATCGCTGGCGCTGTTGGAAAAGCTGGCAGCAAGAGAGCCGGTGAAGAGGGTGGTTCTGGGCGTGAGCGAAAACAAGTTCACTGGAACAGTCGCCTAGCGTGGAAGCTCGCTGAGCGTAGCGCACTGCGGGGTTAAGTCTTCCAAAACCCTGCGGAGCCATGGATGGCGGAGCGGAGCCTACAGGGACGTATTCACGGCGTGTTTTGGAAGACTTAACCCCGCAGTGTGCGGGCGCCGAAGGGCAAGGGAACTCACAAGGATGTATTCACAGCGTGTTTTGGAAAGCCTAACCCCACGGTGTGCGGGAGGCGAACTCCAATCAACCCAGACGGAAACACAAACCATGGGACGGATGCAGAAGGAACTGCACACAGGCATCGACCTGGCCGTGGCCCTGATCAAACAGGCCACCCTGCCAGCGCTGCTCAATACCGCCACCAGCCAGCTCGAAAAAGCCTTCGGGCTGACCAAGTGCTGGGCCCTGGAACTCGACCTCAGTGGCCGAACCCTCCACTGTGCCAAACTGGATGACACCGGCGAGTTCGACTGCAATGACTTCAGCCACCCCTTCGCCCATGTGCTCCAGAGCGGCCAGGCCCGCGAACTCACCCGTGCCGCCAGCTACCGACTCGACCACCCAGGCTTTCAGACCCTGATCGACGCCAGCGACCGCCCCCGCACCCTATGGCTTGAACCCCTGACCGGCGATGACGGCCGAACCCTCGGCATCCTCGTGCTCTGCGCCGAGCTGCAAGATTGGCAGGACATCGTCGGCCAGCCGCTGTACAAAGGCCTCAAACAACTGCTGACCCACCAGTGGATCAGTCAGTTGCAAAGCCGCGACCAGGTCTGGCAACGGCGCCTGCTCAAACGCTCGCTGGACAACCTGAACGATGCCCAGGCCGTGCGCCAGAAATGCGACCAGCTGGCCACTACACTGGTCGGCAATTCCCAAGCCATGGTGAACCTGCGGGCCCAGGTGGTTCGCGCCGCCAGCAGCCAGCTGTCTGTGCTGATTCAGGGCGAGACCGGCTGTGGCAAAGACGTGGTCGCCCGGGGCATCCACGACCTGTCCGGCCGCGCCCACGGCCCGCTGGTGGTGGTCAACTGTGCGGCCATCCCGGACACCCTGCTGGAGAGCGAACTCTTTGGCCACACCAAAGGCGCGTTCTCCGGCGCCGACCAGCACAAGGACGGCCTGCTGGCCCAGGCCAGTGGCGGTACATTGTTCCTGGATGAAATCGGCGACATGCCCATGGCCCTGCAGTCGAAATTGCTGCGGGTGCTGGAAAGCCGCCGGTTCCGCCCCCTGGGCGCGCGTGAGGAACAGCACTCCGATTTCCGCCTGGTCGCCGCTACCCACCAGCCGCTGCAACAGGGCATCGAAGACGGCGTGTTCCGGCGTGACCTGTTCTACCGCCTGAGCCAGTTCCCGTTGCGCGTCCTGCCGTTACGGGAACGCACCGAAGACCTGGAAGCTCTCAGCCGGTATTTCATTCGCCTTTACACCCGGCGCGAGGGCAGCGGGCCGCTGGGGATCAGCAGTCATGCTTTGGCGTCTTTGGCCGCGTATGACTTCCCCGGCAACGTGCGGGAACTGCGCAACGTGATTGAACTGGCGTGCCTGCAAACCCCTGTGGGCGATGACATCCAGCCGGAAGTGCTGAGCCTGGAGGACCCCTTTGGGCTCCCCTCCGCTGGTGAAGCCTGCATCATGCCCAAAGCGGCGCTGGACATGCCTGCCACCGAGGAGATCCGGGATCTGAAAGCCGCTTCTCAGGCCTTCGAAGCCGCCGTCATCCGTGACCGGCTGCGCCAGTACCGCGGCAATCGCGCCCAGGCCGCCGAAAGCCTGGGCCTGCCCAAACGCACCCTGGCCCACAAATGTCTGAAATATCAGGTGACCGACGTATGACCCCGAACCACGCTCTACCCAAGCTGGCTGCTACTTTCCTGATTGCCAGCCTGGTCTCTCCGACGCTCGCGGACTCGAGACTGACCGATGCACAGGCCTGCACCGCAGAACCGCTTCGCCTGGAAAGACTGGCCTGTTTTGACGATGTATTCGCCACGCCGCTGGCCCGCTATGAACCGGCAGACACAGCGCCCTCGTTCCGCACCACCGAACGCTGGCGGCGGGCCTTTGCCCAGGCTGGCGCTGCCGATGCCAGTGGCGTGACATATCGGGACACCGGCGCCGCCGCCGGCCAATTGGTGACCATCGCGGCGATTGGCGTGCAGCCGCCGCGCCCGGTAATGACCCTGCAATGTCACACCAACATCACTGAGCTTGCATTGATGCTGCCCCAGCCCCTGGATCAGGAGCGGGTGCAAGTGGCTCTGGGCGGAAAACTTGCGGATTGGCGGGTGCGGGACGGAGGTCTTGTGATCAGTGCTGGACGGGGCCTGCCATCCATTCGCACTGTGCTGGAGGTGATTGACCAGACCGATGTGCGCATCGCTGGCGGCGCCCCCGAGATCGATGGCCTGCTGTTCGATCTGAACGGATTCCGGGACGCCATCCGCCCCCTTCGCGACACCTGTGGCTGGTGAAAAACCATGCAAATCATTGAGCAACACCCCTACGTAGAACAGCTGTTGGCCGCGATCCCCGGTGAGTCGGGTGTGGGCGAAAATCTGGCCGAAACATCGGCATTGGAAGCTCTGGAAGACGAGATCATGAAAGTGGGCTCGCTTGCCCACAACGACATCGACTGGCCCACGGTGGAAAGCCACTCCCTGAAGTTGCTGGCCGATCAAAGCAAAGACATCAAGGTGCTCGGCTTTCTGATGCTGTGCCTTCAGCGCAACGGTGATGGCGAGCGTTTCGCGCTGTCACTGTACCTTCTGCATCGGGTGCTGGACGGCTGGTGGGAAGGCGCCTGGCCCTACCCGGGAGCCACTGGCCAGCGGGCCCGGCGGATGCTGTTTACCCAGATGGTGCAGCGCGCAAATAAAGGGGTCGATGGCCTGACGTTCGACGCCAGTGTTGGCGACGGTCGCCAATTTTGCCTGGAACTGTTGGCAAAACTGACTGAACAAGCCAAAGACCGCTCACTGCCGGATGACGCCCTGCTGGACCTGAAGCGTGCGATTGAAAAGCGGCCCGCGGTGACCCAGGAAACCAGCACGCAAACCAATGGCGAGGCCGCAGCTTCCGCATCCCAGCCGGCCAATCGCCTCACTGAAAAGGCGAGCACGGCCAGTGCCCCGCCCCTGGGCAGCCTGACCCTGGACCCGGGCAATGAACGGGCCACCCGGCAAAGCCTGCTCAAAGTGGCCGAACTGCTGACCAGCACAGAGCCCGCAAACCCGCTGGGCTACCGACTTCGCCGCCACGCCATCTGGCACAGCATCAGCACTCTGCCACCGACCCGGGATGGCCAGCGCACCGACCTGGCTGCGGTCAGCGCGGACCGTGTTGCGGATTACCGCGAGGCGCTGGAGAAAACCCCCGATCAGGACCTGTGGCAGCGAATTGAACAGAGCCTCTCGGTCAGCCCGTTCTGGCTCGATGGACACTGGCTCAGCGCCCGGGCGGCGACAGCACTGGGCCATAACGACTGTGCCGAGGCCGTCCGCGGCTCGCTGAAAGCCTTCGTTGATCGCCTGCCGGCCCTGGCCGAACTGACCTTCAACGACAACACCCCGTTTCTCGGTAATGAGGCGTCTGACTGGCTCTACACCGCCCCCGTTCAAAGTGGCGTTGCCGGTGGCGCCCAGCCCTGGGAGCAGGCTTTGGAGCAGGCGCTCGAGCAGGCCCGGCAGGGCAAGTGGCCGGTGGCTCTGGCAACTCTGGAAGAGGGCCTCGCCGATGCCCGGGAACCGAGAGACAAGTTTTACTGGCGCCTGGCCATTGCCCGCCTGTTCCGGGAAACCGGGCTCAAGGCGCTGGCCGGTGAACAGTTACAGGACCTGCACCAACAGGTTCAGGGCCGGGTTCTCGAGGACTGGGAACCGGGCCTGATCAAGCAACTGGAACGACTGGCGTAACGCCCGCAAGACGCAACGAACGCAGGAATGGAAACCATGTGGAGAAAAGCATTACTCATTGGTCGTTGGCTTCTGCCATACCTTCGCAACGCGGCACCCGTGACCCTGGCGCTGGGCGTAATTGCCCTGCTGGTGGCCACCTGGTGGCTGGGCCCCCGCTGGGAAATTGGCGGTGAATACCCGCTGATGGCCTGGCAGATGCGGGCGCTGGTTACTCTGGGCGTGGTCCTCATGGTGGCCGTGGTCTGGGGCACGGTGCTGGCCCGCCGGCTGGGCAAGGTTAACCAGGCCAAGGCGGAAGATCAGCGCGAGCAGGAAGACCCGATACTGCCCATGGAACGCCGCCAGCAGCGGTTACTGGATCGCCAGCTGCAGGCCCTGAAAAGCAATCTGCCGGGGCGTAACGGCCTGTATCGCCTGCCCTGGTACCTGGTGATGGGCCTGGAAAAGGCGGGCAAAACCAGCCTGATCCAGCGTTCCGGCCAGACCTACACCCTGACCAACGTGACCGGCAACAACCGGGGCGATCGCAATCCGTTCAGCTTTGACTGGTGGATTGGCGATAACGGCGTGTTGATCGACCCGGACGGCGAACTGCTCAGCCAGAACCAGGGTGAAGGCGCTACCGGTGAAATCCAGAACCGCCTGTGGAATCATTTTCTGGACTGGCTGGAGCGCAGCCGACCGCAGCGCCCGCTCAACGGTGTGATTCTGGCCGTTGACCTCGCCCGCCTGAGCGTCTCCACCGACGCCCAGCGCCAGGCCCAGGCCATTCTGCTGCGCACCCGCCTCAGGGAATTGATGGAACAGCTGGGCTCCCGTTTGCCGGTGTACGTCACCTTTACCAAGCTTGACCTGATGTACGGATTTGCGCCCTTTGCCCGCACCCTGAGCAAAGCGGAGAAAGAGCAGGCGCTGGGATTCACCTTCCCGCTGGCTGAGCTCCATGGCCAGGACCAGGAGCAGTGGCTGGAAACCTTCGCAGCGCGCTACGGCGAGATGGTCAACGCCCTTGCCGACCGCCTGCCTGACGTGATGGCACAGATCCGCGAGCCAGAGGACCGTGCGGCAGCCTACTCCTTTACCCGCCAGCTGGCAGGACTGCAACCGGCGATGGAGCAGTTCCTGACCGATCTGCTCTCTGCCGATGCGTTTTCAACGCCGGCCCTGGTTCGGGGTACCTATTTCACCTCGGTATTGCAGGAAGGCGTGCCCGAGGACGCATTCGTCACCGCTGCTGCCCGCAATTATCGGGTGGCCGAACCCATCCAGCCGGCCCAGCGGTCCGGAACCTCCACCAGCATGTTTACCCGCAGCCTGTTCCCCGAAGTGGTTTACCCCGAAGCCGGTCTGGCCGGCGACAATCGCCGGGTGGTAAACCAGCGCCAGCGCCGTGTCGCGGTGGCCGCCCTGGTGGCTGTGTGCGCCGGCGCGGGCATGACCGCCGGCTGGCACCAGAACTTCATCGAAAACGCAGATGCCGCCGCCCGGGTGGAACAACGGGTACAGACCTATCTGGAGGACTGGCAGCCGGTAGGTTATGAGCCCGACACCACCGGGCAGAACCTGTTGCGGCCCCTGGATGAACTGCGGGAAGCTACCCTGGCTTTCGGCGACTACCGTCGGGAATGGCCGCTGGTGACCGATATGGGCCTGTATAAAGGGCACAAAGTCGGCCCGGAAGTAGACGCTGCCTATCTGGACATGCTGGCCTATCAATACCTGCCGGCACTGATGTTCGGCGTGATGGGAGAAATGAGCCGGGCGCCGGACAACAGCGCCGAACGCCTGGACCATCTGCGTGTATTGCGGATGCTGTACGACGCCAGCGGCCGCCGCGCCGACATCGTGTCAGCGTATATGCGTGACTACTGGCAGGCCCGCTTCCCGGGCCAGCGGGATGTTCAGAATCGTCTGTACGGCCACCTGCAGTACGCCATGGCTCACACCGATCTCGGTGGCCTCGCCAGTGCCGGTGACCAGACCGCCATCATGGCTCTGGCGCCGTTCAGAAACAGTGTGCAGTGGGCCCAGCACGAACTGGGGCAGATCGGCACCGCTGAGCGCGTGTATCGGGACCTGGAAGCCGAAGCCAATCGCGAATTCCAGACACCGGTGGATCTGGCTCGCCGCTCCGGCCCGGCGTTTTCAACGGTGTTTACCCGTACCGACGCCTACGGCGAGCCGCTGGCCGGTGATGTACCGGCGGCGGATGACCCGCTGTCGGTACCGGCGTTGCTCAGCCGCGAAGGCCTTGAAAAATGGTTCCTGAAAGAATCCGGCTCGGTCACCGAACTGGCGTTGGTCGACGCCTGGGTTCTGGGCCGCAGGGACGATGTGAATTTCAGCGAGGCCGACGAGGCAAAGTTACTGGCCAGCCTCCAGACCCTGTACGCGGAACATTACTCCGAGGCCTGGCGCACGGCGCTTAGCCGCCTGGATATCCAGTCGTTCAACGACCTGAACCATGGCGTGCGCGTGCTCGACAGTCTGACCAGCGGGCATGAACCCCTGGCACGTTTGCTGGCTGAGGTGCGGGACAACACCCGTCTGATTCCGGCCGGTGGGGGTGATACCGATGCCGCCCTCGTGCTGCTGCAACAGTCGCCACATTTCCGGATGCTTCAGGACATTGAGCGGGAATTTGCTGATCTCAACCGCCTGACGCTGAAAACCGGCGACGAACCCACTGGCCTGGAAGAGATTATGCTGGTGGTACGGCAACTGCACGAGTATCTGCGCAGTATTCAGGAGTCGCCGGACACCGGTAAGGCCGCACTGAACGCCGCGCGAGATCGACTCAGGCTGCAGGGTGCCGACCCGATTTTCACCCTGCAACGCATGGCCGATCACCAGCCAGAGCCGGTCAACCGTCTGCTGAATCGTCTGGCATCCGAGAGTTGGCGGGTTGTGCTGGATGAGGCTCTGGCCCAGCTTGAGCGTCAGTGGTATCAGGAAGTCTACCAACCGTTCCAACAAAGCCTGGCCCAGCACTATCCGTTTACCCCGGGTGCAGGGCGCGATGCGGCGCTGCAGGATTTTGAGCGGTTTTTTGCGCCCGATGGCACACTGGCCACTTTCTATGAGCAGAATCTGAAACTGTTCCTGGAAGAGCATCCGGAGCACGTAGGCGATGCCGAACGGGCCAGCCTGGTGCGTCGGGATGTGACCGCTGCGCTCGAGCGCGCCGACCAGATCCGTGAGGCGTTCTTCACCCGTGGCGGGACGCTGGATGTCGAGTTTGCCCTCGAACCTCTGAGCCTCAGCAGCAACAAGCGTCGGGCGGTCATCAATCTTGACGGCCAACTGGTGGATTTCTCCCACGGCCCGCGGCAAAGCATTCCGCTGGTGTGGCCCAACACCCTGCGTGACTCGGTGGAAAGCCGGATTACCCTGGTGCCGGTTCAGGTCAACCGATCGCCCCGGAGCATCTCCGAGAGCGGACCCTGGGCGCTGTTCCGGTTGCTGGAGCAGGCGGACATCACGGGCGTGGGCAACAACGCGGTAGATGTGCAGTTCAATGTGGACGATGGCGAGATGAAATACCGCCTGCATGCGGCCAGCAACACCAACCCGTTCACACAGCAGTTGCTGGCGGGGTACCGCATACCCCGCAGCTTGTATTAAACTGTGTGCACCGCCCGGGCCGGGGTGCCCGGGCGGGCGACGCTTTGCATCAGGACGGTGCAGGGTGAAATGGATGTATTTACTTCAGGGACCGAAGACATGCCCCAGGCAAGCGGATTGCAGTTCACCGCCCGTATCGGCGAATTCCCCTCGGATCATTTTGCAGTGGTTGGCTTTGCGCTGACCGAAAGCCTGTCTGCGTTGTTCCATGGCCGACTGCAGCTGGCCAGCACCGACCCGGACGTAGCCGCCGGTGATATCCTCGAACAGCCGGTAGACCTCGTGGTCTGGCAGGACGGCCAACCCCTGCGCCGCTTCACCGGCGTGGTGAACGAATTTGTCAGAGGCGACACCGGCCACCGCCGCACCCGCTACGAAGTGGTCATCCAGCCACCGATGTGGCGCCTGGGCCTGATGCACAACAGCCGCATCTTCCAGAGCCAGAGCACCGACGCCATCGTGCGCACCCTGCTCGAAGAGCGGGGCATCGTCGATTCCGTCTTTGATCTGAAACGCTCCCCGGAAGAACGGGAATACTGCGTCCAGCACCGGGAAACCGATCTGCAGTTTCTCGAACGCCTGGCCGCCGAAGAAGGCTGGCACTACCGCTACCAGCACGGCAGCGTGGAGGGCGACGACCGACCCGCTCTGATACTGGCCGACCACCACGGCGACGCCCCCAAACTGGACCCGATCACCTGCAACACCAAAGCCGGTGGCAGCACCAAACAGCCCTGCATCTTCCAGTTCGCCTACGAAGAACGCATCAGAGCGTCTTCCGTGGCCATGAAGGACTACACCTTCAAGAACCCCGCCTACGCCCTGATGCACGAACACAGTGCTGCCAACGCAAACCACCGGGAAGATTATCAGCACTACGACTACCCCGGCCTCTACAAAGCCGACGCCAGCGGTCAGCCGTTCACCCAGAACAAACTCGACGCCCTGAGAAACGACGCCACCGTCGCCAACGGCAAAAGCAACCGCCCGGACTTCACCCCCGGTGCCAAAGTGCAACTGCAGGACCACGACAGCCAGAGCCTGAACCGGGAATGGCTGCTCACCGCTATTACCCACACCGGCAAACAGCCCCAGG
>DASSWD010000324.1:0-2791 GCA_035705335.1 Marinobacter sp.
CCAGTGAGGAGACATGGCGGCAACCAGCGCTGATGAGCAGAAAGTCCGTCTCGACAAATGGTTATGGGCGGCACGCTTCTACAAGACCCGCTCCCTCGCCAAGGAAGCCATCGAGGGCGGCAAGGTGCACTACAACAGTCAGCGCACCAAACCCGGCAAGATTGTCGAAACCGGAGCAAAGGTGACGCTGCGCCTGGGCTGGGAGGAAAAAGTGGTGATCGTGGACGACATCAGCGACCGCCGGCGCAGCGCCCCGGAAGCCCAGACGCTCTACCATGAGACGGACGACAGCCAGAAGCGGCGGGAAGATCTGGCCTGGCAACGCAAAACCATGCAGGCGGCGCAGTTGCCACCGGCACGGCGCCCCAGCAAGAAAGATCGCCGGGACATGCAGCGGTTCCGTGAGCAGAACGGCATCTGAGCAAGCTCACCCACACAGCCTTTTTTACCCTAGGATCACTTTTGAAATGACGTCTTCAGGAGACACCATGGCATCCCGCGACCAGTTCCAGCGTTTTATTTTTGAACACAGCCAGGTGCGGGGTGCCTGGGTTCAACTGGGCGACAGCTATCAGGAAATAATTCACCAGGCCCCCTACCCGGAGCCTATCCGAAGCCTGCTCGGGGAATCCCTGGTGGCCAGCGTACTGATGAGCAGCAGCCTGAAATTCAAGGGTACCCTGTCGCTGCAGGCCGCCGGCGAAGGCGCGCTGCGCACCCTGATGGCCGAATGCAGTCACGACCGCCACATTCGCGGTCTGGCCCGCCATGATGAGCAGGCGGTGGCCGGCGGATCCCTGCATGACCTGCTGGGCAAAAGCCGGATGGCGATCACCATCACACCAGAACAGGGCCAGCGTTATCAGGGCGTGGTACCGCGGGAAGCCGACACCCTGGCCGGCTGTCTGGAAGAGTATTTTGAGCGCTCCGAACAGATTGGTACCAGCCTGTTCCTGTTTGCCGACGACCACGCCGCTGCCGGCCTGATGCTCCAGCGCCTGCCGGGTCATACCGAGACCGACGACGACCTGTGGAACCGGGTCAACCACCTGGCCCGCACCGTCGAGGCGGAAGAGTTACTGACTTTGGATAGCCAGACCCTGCTACACCGATTGTTCCACGAGGAAACCGTGCGGCTGTATGACGCCGAGCCTGTGGCTTTCCGCTGCAGCTGCTCACGGGAGCGCACACGGGCGGCCCTGGAAGCCATCGGCCGCGATGAGTGCTACAGCATTCTCGAGGAACAGGGCAACATCAATATGGACTGCCAGTTCTGCCACGCTAACTATCGGTTCAATAGAAACGACATTGATCATCTTTTCACCGGACATACGTTACACTGAAACCTCTCTTAATCTGCCTCCAGCCCGCTGATGACGCGGCTTGGCGGGCAGTCGTTTTTTACTGGCGTCTCTGGCATAATAGCGCGCCTGAATTGACCGGATTGTTCAGATTTTCGTCAATTTTTCGGGGGGACGGCCTGAACAATCTCAAGACATCCCGAGGGCGAGGTCGAAGTGAGTAATACCTATAATGATCTGAGTACTGCACGACTGGTGGAGCAGGCACTGGCGCGCAATGAAGGCCAACTGGCTGCCAACGGTTCCCTGGTGGTCACCACCGGCGAGCGCACAGGCCGCTCACCCATGGACCGGTTCATCGTTCAAGAGCCCAGCACAGCGGATGATATCCACTGGGGCCCGATCAACCGTCCGTTCGACGCCGACAAATTCGACGCCCTTTGGGACCGCGTTGAGGCTTACATTGCGGAGAAAGACCGCTTTGTATCCCACGTACACGTCGGCTCCGATCCCGAGCACTATCTGCCGGTGAAAATGACCACCGAAACCGCCTGGCAGAACCTGTTCGGCCGCAACCTGTTCATCCGCCCGGATACCTTCAACCCGGCTGACAAGCAGGAATGGCAGATCCTCAACGCCGCCAACTTCGAGTGCGTGCCCGAGCGTGACGGCACCAACTCCAACGGCTGCGTGATCATCAACTTCGCCCGCCGCAAGGTGCTGCTGGCCGGCATGCACTACGCCGGCGAGATGAAGAAAGCCATGTTCTCGGTGCAGAACTTCCTGCTGCCTGAGAAAGACGTATTGCCGATGCACTGCTCTGCCAATGTCAGCGAAACCGGCGAAACCTGCCTGTTCTTTGGCCTGTCTGGCACCGGCAAGACCACCCTGTCCGCCGACCCGCACCGTTTCCTGATCGGTGACGACGAGCACGGCTGGGGCCCGGGCACCGTGTTCAACATCGAAGGCGGCTGCTACGCCAAGTGCATCGATCTGAGCCAGAAAAACGAGCCGATTATCTGGGACGCGATCCGCTTTGGCGCCATCGTCGAGAACGTGATGATCGACCCGGACACCCGTGAGCCGGATTACACCGACGTTTCCCTGACCGAAAACTCCCGCTGCGCCTACCCGCTGGAGCACGTCGAGAAGCGCGTTCTGGAAAACCGTGCCGGCGAGCCATCGCACATCATCTTCCTGACCTGCGACATGACCGGCGTGCTGCCCCCGGTGTCCATCCTTAGCCGTGAAGCCGCCGCCTATCACTTCCTGAGTGGCTACACCGCACTGGTGGGTTCCACCGAAATGGGCTCCTCATCCAAGCTGAAGTCCACCTTCTCCACCTGCTTCGGTGCGCCTTTCTTCCCGCGCCCGGCCGGTGTCTACGCCGAGCTGCTGATGAAGCGGATCGACGAGTTCGGCAGCAAGGTGTTCCTGGTCAACACCGGCTGGACCGGCGGCCCCTACGGTGAAGGCAAGCGGTTCAGCAT
>DASSWD010000325.1:0-3430 GCA_035705335.1 Marinobacter sp.
GGTCGCCCTGGAGTTTCCACCTCAGCTTCTGGACCGGCCTGGGCCTCGGGGTTCTGCTGGCCGCCGGCCTGATTCCGGCCAGCTGGGCCATTGGCGATGGCCGCTATGCATTGCTGCTTGGAGTGAACGCCTACGGGTTCCTGATCTGCACCGCCGGCTTTTTCCTGCCGCTGGTGCTGCGCCGCCTGGCGGGTCGCACGCTGGCGGCCGGTGAGGCCTAGGAGAACGCCATGACCGAAGGTCGCAGTTGCCCGCTCGCCTACCGGTACCAGCCCGACACCCTTTGCCAGGACCCGGTGTGGGTGAACGATGATGTGATCTATGTCATCGGTGGGCTCTACGGCAACCCGCTGGCGCTGGATGAAATCGAACGCATGGCCCTGGCCGAAGAGCAGGCTGGGCACCGGGTGCGGCTGGTGTTCAACGGTGACTTCAACTGGTTCAACGCCAGCGACGAGTTGTTCCGCGCCATCAACAACCGGGTGCTGGACCACACGGTGATTCTCGGTAACGTGGACTACGAGCTGGCGATGCCCAACAGCGGAGCCGGTTGTGGCTGCGCCTATCCGGAGTTTGTGGATCAGCGCGTGGTCGAGCGCTCCAACGGCATCATTCAGCGGCTGCGGGGTATCGCGGAACAACATCTGGATCTGTGCAAACGGCTGTCGGTGCTGCCACGATACCGTTGCCTGTTCTTTGGAGGCCTAAAGATTCTGGTGCTCCATGGCGATCCGGAATCCCTGGCCGGCTGGGGCTTGTCCCACGAAGCCTTTGCCGGACAGTACCTTGAGGATCACCGGCAGCAACTGAAACACTGGTTTGAGGCCACCGGTGCCGACGTCATGGTGTGTACCCACACTTGCCTGCCCGTGCTCTGGCGGGGGGATGTTGATGGCATACCCCGGGCTGTGGCCAATAACGGGTCGGCCGGCATGGGCAATCTGGCCGGCGACACCCGGGGTCTGATCACCCGTATTGCCCTGTCCAGCCCGGTTATGGCGCCTGTGGCGGGTATTCAGTCTGCCGGCCTGAACATTGCCCTGATGCCCGTCGCCTTCGATGGTCCGAAATGGCTGCAGACCTTTGATCAGCTCTGGCCGGAAGGCTCAGACGCGGCGGTGTCCTATCGCCGTCGCCTGGCCTCTGGCACCGGCCTGCGACCTGAGGGCATTGTCTTCGACGAACCGCTGCCGACTTGAAATATATTTTGTGGTCTATATAATTCAACACTAACTTTCGGAACCGGTTTGACCACATGACAACCTCAGAAGGCTCGAATACCCCCGCCATCACCCTGCGCAAGCCCGTGAAGGATGATGGCTTTCGACTTCACCAGCTGGTGGCGGAATGCCCTCCGCTGGACCCGAATTCCGTCTACTGCAATCTGTTGCAGTGCAGCCATTTCGCCGAAACCGGCGTGGCCGCGGAGAAAGACGGCGATCTGGTCGGCTTCATCTCCGGATACATCCCCCCCGAACAGCCTGAGACGGTGTTTGTCTGGCAGGTGGCGGTGCACGAGAAAGGTCGTGGCCAGGGCCTGGCCAAGCGTATGCTCAAGGAGATTGTGGGCCGGAGCGCGTGTCGCAACGTGACCCATCTGGAAACCACGATCACCGAGGACAATGAGGCCTCCTGGGCGCTGTTCCGGTCCTTTGCCCGTGATCTGGGAGCTGAGCTCACCTATCACGAGCACTTCGAGAAAGGCACGCACTTCGGCGGGCAGCACGACTCGGAATTTCTGCTGCGCATCGGGCCCTTCACGAAACCCGTCTGATTGATCCAACCCTGATACTGGTGTGGCTGGGCGCCTGCGTGCCCGGCTGCCTCGAACCTGACATGCTAAGAGGAAAAACCATGGAAATTTTCAAGTCCACTGAATCTGAAGTGCGTGTGTATTCCCGGGCGTTCCCGGTGGTGTTCAACCGTGCCAAGAACGCGCACCTCTACACCGAAGACGGCAAGGAATACCTGGACTTTCTGGCCGGCGCCGGCTCTCTGAACTATGGCCACAACAACGACATCCTGAAGAAGGCATTGCTGGAATACATCGAGTCTGACGGCGTGTCCCAGGGCCTGGACATGTTCACCACCGCCAAGCATGACTTCATGGAGTCCTACAAGAAGCACATTCTTGAGCCCCGTGGCCTGGACTACAAAATGCAGTTTACCGGCCCGACCGGTACCAACTGTGTGGAAGCGGCTCTGAAACTGGCCCGAAAGGTGAAAGGCCGCAGCGGCATTATCTCTTTCACCAACGGCTTTCACGGCGTGACCATGGGAGCGGTGGCGACCACCGGTAACCAGCATCACCGTGGTGGCGTGGGCGTGCCCCTGGGCAATGTCGACTTCATGTTCTACGACGGCTACCTGGGCGAAGACGTCGATACCCTGAAAATCATGGACAAGGTGCTGTCGGACAACTCCTCCGGCACCGAACTGCCCGCTGCCGTGATTGTTGAGGCGGTGCAGGGCGAAGGTGGCCTGAATGCGGCCCGCGCCGAGTGGCTGAAAGGCCTGGCCGAGTTGTGCAAAAAGCACGATATCCTGTTGATTGTCGATGACATCCAGGCTGGCAACGGCCGTACCGGTGAGTTCTTCAGCTTTGAAATCGCCGGCATCAAGCCGGACATCGTGACCGTCTCCAAGTCACTGTCTGGCTACGGCCTGCCGATGGCGCTGGTGCTGTTCAAGCCGGAACTGGACGTGTGGGATCCGGGCGAGCACAACGGCACCTTCCGCGGCAACAACATGGCGTTCATCACCGCCCGCGCCGCGGTTGAGACCTACTGGAAAGACGACGCCTTTTCCAATGAGGTGAAAGCCAAGTCGAAGGTGCTGGGCGATGGCCTGCAGGGGATTTGCGACAAGTACCCCGGTCAGTTCACACTCAAGGGTCGGGGCATGATGCGCGGCATTGAGGCCACCGACGCGGACATCACCGGGCTGATCACCAAGCGCGCGTTCGAAAAAGGTCTGATCATTGAAACCAGCGGCCCGAAAGACGAAGTGATCAAGTGCCTGATGCCGCTGACCACCAGCGAGGACGACCTGCGCAAGGGCGTTAAACTGCTGGGCGAAAGTGTAGACGAGATCATGCAGGAAGTGCTGAGCCAAGCGTCCTGAGGCGCCCGTTCAACCACTGGACCATTCATCCGCAGGAAAGCGAAGGCAACTTTATGACTACGGCACAACATACCGTCGAGAAGATCGGCGGTACCTCCATGAGCAACTACGAGGCCGTTCGCGACAACATCATCATCGGCAAGCGCAAGAAGAGCGACCTCTACCAGCGCATCTTTGTGGTGTCCGCCTACGGTGGCGTGACCAACGAGTTGCTGGAGCACAAGAAAACCGGTGAGCCGGGTGTGTACGCCCTGTTTGCCGACGCGGAATCGGATTGGGCCTGGGGCGATGACCTGACCAAGCTGAT
>DASSWD010000326.1:0-3427 GCA_035705335.1 Marinobacter sp.
CTGATGGTCGAGCGTTTTTCGCCCCAACTGTCGGCTTTCTGGGCGACCTTGTTCATGATATTCATCGTCATTACGCATCGCCCCATGAAGGCCTTTTTCCGTCGTCACCAAGGTGCAGGTCAACAGTTTGGTGAGGGGGTCAGTGACCTTGTCCAGTCGCTGGCAACCGGGGCCCGTAATATGGTGGGAATCGGGGTGGCGACAGCGACCGCTGGTATCGTGGTGGGCACGGTAACCCTTACTGGCATCGGTCTGGTGATGACGCAATTTGTCGAGTTGATGTCCGGTGGCAACCTGGTATTGATGCTGATTCTGACGGCGGTTATCAGCCTGATTCTGGGTATGGGGTTACCGACGACAGCGAACTATATTGTGGTCTCCACCCTGATGGCGCCGGTCATTGTTACGCTTGGCGCCCAGAATGGTCTGATCGTGCCGCTGATTGCCGTGCACCTGTTCGTGTTCTACTTCGGGATACTGGCGGACGACACCCCGCCCGTTGGTCTGGCCGCCTACGCGGCGGCGGCGATCTCAGGGGCTGATCCGATACGAACGGGTATTCAGGGTTTCACCTACGACATACGAACCGCCATTCTGCCGTTCATGTTCATCTTCAACACCCAGTTGTTGCTGATTGGACTGACCGGCTGGTTTGATCTGTTGGTCACGATCTTCGGTGCGGTCACGGCCATGCTGGTGTTTGGCGCAGCGACTCAGGGATACTGGTTTACGAAAACCCGATGGTGGGAAACCCTGGCCCTGTTGCTGATCACCTTTACCATGTTCCGGCCCGGGTTCTGGTGGGACATGGTGTACCCGCCCAACGAAGAGCGTCCGGGAACCGAGCTGGTTGAGTACCTTGAAACCCTGCCGGCGGATGGGGATGTGGTGCTCAAGGTGTCGGGCATGGCCTTTGACGGCAGCGATGTCACCACCTACGTAAAGCTTGAAGTTCCGGGCGCAGAAACGCCGGCGGAACGTCTGGCTCAGGCCGGGCTGGAAGTATCTGAACAGGGCGACGCCCTGGCCGTGGACTTTGTGGATTTCGGTAGTGCGGCCGAGGATGCCGGCATCCAGTTCGGCTGGACCATTGAAGCGGTACGGGTGGAGCTGGAGCGGCCGCCCAAGGAAATCATGTTTATCCCCGCGTTGGGGCTGCTTGGCCTGCTGGCGTTCCTCCAACTGCGCCGTCGTGATGAAGGAACCCTGCAGCCACAAACGGCGACGTCATGACCTGAACGCTAACCCTCTGTAAAACCCGGCGTTGCTGCCGGGTTTTTTTCTGATAGACTGCGGCACAGTCTGGCCCGTGGTTTGTATCACGCCGCCCAGCCACCATGTGATCTTTGGTACAGATCACCACTGCAGAACCACCCAGGAGGTCAACATGCCCGTCGTAACTCTGCCGGATGGCAGTCATCGCAGTTTTTCCGAACCCGTTACCGTTCATGACGTAGCCGCCGACATCGGCGCAGGCCTGGCCAAGGCTGCCCTGGCGGGTAAGGTCAATGGCAAGCTGGTCGACACCAGCCATCTTATTGATAACGACGTAGACCTCGCGATCGTCACTGAGCGTGACGAGGACGGTGTTGATGTCATTCGCCACTCCACTGCGCATCTGATGGCCATGGCCGTTCAGGAGCTGTTTCCCGGCGCCCAGGTGACCATCGGCCCGGTGATCGACAACGGTTTCTACTACGACTTCAAATACGAGCGCCCGTTCACCAACGAGGATATGGCCCGTATCGAAAAGCGTATGGAAGAGCTGTCAAAACAGGATATTCCTGTCTCCCGCTCGATCATGTCCCGGGAAGACGCGGTAAAACTGTTCGAAGAGATGGGTGAGGAATACAAGGTCCGCATCATCGAGGACATCCCGGGTGATGAAGATCTGTCATTCTACCGCCAGGGCGATTTTATCGACCTGTGTCGCGGCCCCCACGTTCCCAGCACCGGCAAGCTCAAAGCCTTCAAGTTGACCAAGGTGGCCGGCGCTTACTGGCGTGGCGACACAGGCAACGAGCAGCTCCAGCGCATTTACGGCACTGCCTGGGGCAACAAGAAAGACCTGAAGGCGTATCTGCATCGCCTGGAAGAGGCAGAAAAACGGGATCACCGGAAAATCGGCAAGAAGCTCAACCTGTTCCACATGCAGGAAGAAGCGCCGGGCATGGTGTTCTGGCATCCGGATGGCTGGTCCCTGTACCAGGAAATTGAGCAGTACATGCGCGCCAAGCTGCGCAAGCATGGCTATCAGGAAATCAAGACGCCGCAGGTGGTGTCCCGTGCGCTCTGGGAAAAATCCGGCCACTGGGACAAGTTCAAGGATGACATGTTCACCACCGAGTCCGAGAAACACGACTACGCCATCAAGCCGATGAACTGCCCCTGCCACGTGCAGGTGTTCAATCAGGGTCTGAAGAGCTACAAGGACCTGCCGCTGCGCCTGGCGGAGTTTGGCTCCTGCCACCGGAACGAGGCCTCTGGCGCGCTGCATGGTCTGATGCGGGTGCGTGGCTTTACCCAGGACGACGCGCACATTTTCTGCGAGGAGGATGCGATTCAGCAGGAAGTGTCGGCGTTCATCAAGCTTCTGCATGAGGTGTACGAGGATTTCGGCTTCACCGAGATTCTGTACAAGCTGTCCACCCGCCCGGAAAAGCGTGTGGGCTCTGATGAAGTCTGGGACAAGTCCGAGGCTGCGTTGGAAGAGGCACTGAACCGTGAGGGCGTTGACTGGGAGTTGCTGCCGGGCGAGGGCGCCTTCTACGGGCCGAAGATCGAATTCTCCCTGAAGGACTGTATCGGCCGGGTGTGGCAGTGCGGTACCATCCAGGTGGATTTTTCCATGCCGGGCCGCCTGGGCGCCCAGTATGTGGCCGACAATTCCGAGCGTAAAACGCCGGTCATGCTGCACCGCGCGGTGCTTGGCTCGTTCGAGCGCTTCATCGGTATCCTGATCGAAGAGTACGAGGGCGCGTTCCCAACCTGGCTGGCCCCCACTCAGGTGGCGGTTCTGAACATCACCGATAATCAGCGGGATTATTGCCAGAATCTGGCGAAAAAGTGGGAATCTCTTGGCTATCGGGTTAATGCTGACTTGAGAAACGAGAAGATCGGCTTTAAAATCCGCGAGCATACTATTAACAAGGTTCCCTATCTGGCCGTTGTTGGCGATAAAGAAGTCGAGAACAACGCCGTTGCCGTACGGACCCGCAAGGGTGAAGATCTGGGCACCATGACGATCGACGAATTCCAGCAACTGCTGGCCAAAGACGTTGATCGCAAAGGCAGAAACAAAACGGAGATCTGATTATTAAACAGCGAGCGAATCGGGGTGGGCGTACTCCAAAGGCGCCAATCAATGAGAACATTGACGCAACTGAAGTCCGACTGATTGATGCCGAAGGCAACCAGGTGGGCGTGG
>DASSWD010000327.1:0-5246 GCA_035705335.1 Marinobacter sp.
TTTGAAATTCACGGATGCTGTAAGCGGTCACCACAGCGAACAGAATCAGCACAAAGACAGGGGCCAGCAGCAATTTGCCGGTGATGCCCAGTTTGCGCTCAAGCGAGGATTGGTGTGTTGTCACGGTTGTGGACCTTTATCAAAAAAAAGCGTGGCGGGTCGTTGTTGTTAAACGGTTATCGGAGAACTTTCAGATTTCTTGAGGGTAAAGTAAGCCGCTCTGGCTAAACCACTCATCTGGTGTTTACTTTTGAAACGACCTGACAGCGCCAAAATGGAGGATTTATGGGTACTGAAAGCGTGGCAGAAACACTCCGCAACTTTCGCAAGCTGCATGAATCAGGCTGTTTTGTGATACCCAACCCCTGGGACACCGGAAGTGCCAGGCTCCTTGAACGCCTGGGGTTCAAGGCGCTGGCCACCACAAGTTCCGGTTACGCCTGGTCCTGCGGCCGGGCCGACGGGCAATTGTCCCGCGAGGAAACCCTCGACCATCTTCGAACCTTGGTGGAATCAACGGATCTGCCCATCAATGCCGACTTTGAAGGCGGGTTTGCCAGTACCGCGGAAGGAGTGTCTGAAAGCGTTCAGAAAGCGATCGACACTGGCATCGCGGGCGTTTCCATTGAGGACTCAACCGGCGATCCTGACCGGCCGCTACGAAGTCTGAGCGAATCGGTGGAGCGCCTCCGCGCGGCACGGTCCGCTATCGACACCAGCGGCCGGGACGTGGTGCTGGTAGGGCGGGCGGAGAACTTTTTCGTTGGCCGCCCGGATTTTGACGACACGATCCGGCGCTTGAGCGCCTACGCGGAAGCCGGCGCAGACTGCCTGTACGCGCCGGGCATCAGAACCCGCGAGCAGATCAGCGCCGTGGTGGCGGCCGTGGCACCCAAACCAATCAATGTGTTGATTGGCTGGGACAGCGACATCACGGTTCAGGAACTGGCCGATATGGGGGTCCGGCGGGTCAGCGTAGGCGGGGCATTGGCGAGAGCGGCCTGGGGCGGATTTCTGACCGCCGCCCGGATGCTTGCTGAAGAGGGCCGGTTTGATGGCTTTGCCGGTGCACCGACCGGCGCGGAGTTGAATTCGCTGTTCAGACGTTAACCGGGTAAGGGTGCAAACTCACCTTCGTCCACGGGAATCGACGATTTACTATACTATGCCAGGGTTCGCGTGGCAGGGTCGCGTGCCAGGGAAGGCGTCATTCTGAACGGACAAGGCTCGCAAACTACAACAAGGTTCCGTCACCTGAGGCAGCTGATATGTCCTACCCGGATCGCTTGAACGCCTCAGTGGCCAGAAATGCGGCACTCACGTTGCTTCTCTCGCTTTTGGCCTGTGTTGGCAATGCGCTTGCGGTCAGCCTGGCCTATGGGGTAGACCTGATTTTCGGGACCATATTTGTCCTCGTTGCCATTTCGTTTCTCGGCCCCCGGTCATCAATGGTCGTTGCCCTTGCCGGCGGTCTCTACACCTGGGTCATGTGGGGCCACGGGTATGCTGCCGCGGTGTTCGCCGGCGAGGCTGCGATCGTGTTTTGGCTTCATCGCAGGCGCCACAAGTCACTGCTGCTTTCTGACGGCCTTTTCTGGGGCTGTGTTGGCGCTCCGGTTACCCTGTTGTATCTAAGCCAGATCATTGGGCTGTCGCTTGAATCTTCCGCTCTCATTGCACTCAAGCATTTTATCAACGCGATATTCAACGTGCTTCTTGCCAGTCTTCTCGTTTTGCTGGTTAACACGATGCGGGGAACATTTTCGACCTTCTATCTGGGGCGCAAGCAGATAAAAGACATCCTGTTTCATTCGATGGTTGCGCTGACGCTGAGCGCTGGAACCCTCCCCATCATTCAGTCCGGAAAGACGGATGAGAGAAGCACAGAAGAACAGCTGAAAGCGACGCTCTCTGGCCCCCTGAATCATCTTGCCACTGATCTTGAGCGGTCCCCGCGGCCGGTAGCTGAGGTACTGGATGAGTTCGCGTCGCGCCCCTGGATGGACCAGCCTCTCTCGTTTGCCGTCGTTGACGCTTCAGGCCGGGTACTGGCCAGTGAACATAGTCCCTGGACAGGTTCGACCGGTCAAATGCCCGACCTGATGCGGGCCGAGGAACTCGTTTTTCTGCCACCCGAAGGTGGACTGTCATTTGTTCAGGCACTCAGGCAGGGCCGATACCAGATGGCGCAGGCCATCGATGATGAGCAGCCGTTATGGGTAATCGTCCAGACGCCCGCCAAGCCTTTTGCCGAGGCACTGGCGGATGCCACATTCAGGTTGCTGGTGCTGCTCGGTGTGTTACTTCTGATGGCGATTGTTGCATCACATATTCTAAGCCGGTTACTGACGGCGCCCATGTGGCGATTGGCCGCGGCATTGGACAGTTCAAGCAACGGCATTGTCATCACCAATCTGGCAGGTGAGGTTGAGTGGATCAACAGGGGCTTTACCAGAGTTTCCGGTTATTCGATTGCCGAAATAAAAGGTAAAAAGCCAGGGGCGATGCTTCAGGGCGTCGATACCGATCCGGAAACCGTGGCCCGCATTCGTTCCTCTTTGCTCGAGCAGCAAAAATTTGAGGAAGAGCTGATCAATTACCACAAGCAGGGTTATCCCTATTGGGTTCACATTGATTGTGAACCGATGCTGGGTGAGAACGGCAAAAGTGAAGGTTTCATTGCCGTTGAAACTGATATCACCGAACAGAAAAAATTCAAGGATCTGGAACTGTTTGGACGGGAAGCGCTTGAAAAGCTGACCAGAAAGGAACCGCTGGAGGCGGTCTATCAGGCGATTCTGGCCAGTGTTGAGTCAATCCTTCCGGTACGTTGTGTCATTGAACTCGGTGGCCCGGAGTGTCAATCGAACGGTTACCTGCCCGAAGCCTGCTACCTGAACCTCACGAAAGGACCTATCCGCTCATCCGGGGAACATTCTCAGCAAACGGTCCCAATCCTGAATTCCGCTGGCCGCCATTTCGGTATGCTGAGGGTCATCAACCATCAGAGCCATTGCCAATCGGGCTGGGCGATGGAGCTTGCGAACCGGGCGGGCCACCTGATCGGTATTGCCACTGAACGCTTCTGGTCTGACAGAAAACTTCAGGAAACCGCCAGTGTGTTTCGTTGCGTGAACGAGGGCATATTCATCACCGATGCCGACTTTGCGATCCTGGACGTCAACACCGCATTCTTGTTGATCACCGGCTATCGGGGCCGGGAGGTGATTGGGCAGAAGGCAGAGTCGTTATTCGCGAATCAGGGCGCCGCCATCCTGACGCCAGCGGTTCTCAGTGCCCTGAGTCAGTTCGGCCAGTGGCAGGGCGAAACCGGGTTTACCAACAACCGGGGAACCGCCGTTCATCTCGGATTGAGTATCAGTGAAATATCGGGTGAGCAGGGGGAGGCGAGTGGATACATCTTCCTGATCAACGACATCACCGAGCTCACAAATTATCAGCGACAGCTTGAGAGTATGGCGCACTTTGATGCATTGACCGGTTTGCCCAACCGTGTGCTCCTGGGTGATCGCCTTGACCAGGCAATGCGGAAGGCTGATCGGCACCAGCACCAGCTTGCCGTGCTGTTCATAGACCTGGACGGTTTCAAAAAGGTGAATGACACCATGGGCCATGAGGGCGGTGATGAGCTGCTCAAAATTGTCACCAGTCGCATATCCGGGGAACTGCGAGACACCGACACGTTTGCCCGGTTTGGCGGCGATGAATTTATTGTGGTGTTGCCGGAACTGGCGGCCACAGATGCGGTGGATGATGTGGTTCACCGGATACTCCTGGCCGTGGGAAGGCAGATCGAACTGGCCGGGAGACAGGTTGAGGTGACCGCAAGCATCGGTGTTGCTTTTTATCCACAGAAAGAGACGCTCGATGCGGACCAGCTACTGCGACAGGCTGACCAGGCCATGTACGCGGCGAAACAGCGTGGTCGCAACAGTTTCCAGTATTTCGATACTGATAACGATGCGGCGGTTCGGCAATTTCACGAGGTGGTCGGCGAAATCAGTGTGGCTCTGAAGAACGACGAATTTACGCTGTTCTACCAGCCGAAAGTGAACCTGAAAACCGGTGGGATTATCGGCGCCGAGGCACTGATCCGCTGGAACCATCCCAGCAGGGGCCTGGTGCCGCCCGGTGATTTTCTTCCGATGATAGAAAACCACGCGCTCAGCATGGACATCGGGGAGTGGGTGCTTCACGCCGCGCTGTTGCAGATGGCCAACTGGCAGCAGCAGGGACTTCACATTCCGGTCAGCGTCAACATCAATTCGCTGCATTTGCGACAGAGCAACTTTGCAAGCCGCCTGAGAGACATTCTGGGACAACACCCATCGGTCTCGCCCAGCAGTCTTGAACTGGAGATTGTCGAAACGTCGGCACTGGAGAACCTGGAAACCGTCTCCTCGCTGATCGCCGAGTGCCAGCGGATGGGTGTCACTTTTTCACTGGATGATTTCGGCACCGGGTATTCATCCCTGTCGTACCTGCGCCGATTGCCTGTGGAACGACTCAAGATCGACATGAGCTTTGTGCGCGGCATGCTTCAGGATGCCAACGATTTCGCGATCGTTCAGGGAATCCTCGGCCTTGCCGGTTCGTTCGGTCTGGCGGTGATCGCGGAAGGGGTGGAAACGCCTGAGCACAGCGCCCGGCTGATCGAAATCGGGTGCTATTTTGGTCAGGGGTACGGCATTGCCAGACCAATGCCGGGGGATGCGGTACCCGCGTGGGCGAAACATTGGGCCTCATCCACGAAAGCCGTGGATGAGGTTAGTTCCATCAATCCTCTCTCACCGTCAAATTGACTCTGCGGTTGCTCTCACGCCCCGCAGCAAAGTCACATCGGTTTTTGGCGGCGCGCCAAACAAACGGCTGTACTCCCGGCTGAAGTGAGATGGGCTCTCATAGCCCACGCGATAGCTGGCGGTGGCAGCCTCCAGGCCCTCGCTGAGCATCAGCCGGCGAGCTTCATGCAGGCGCAGTTTTTTCTGAAATTGCAGCGGGGACATCCGCGTGACTTGCTTGAAGCTGTGGTAAAGCGTGGACTCGCTCATGTTGGCCGCTTCAGTGGCCCCCAGGTGGGTGATCTGCTCGAAGAGGCCATCAGCGGCGTCGAGGACATGATGTACTTCAAGTCTGTGGCCGGTTCAGACGGCGTCCTTCAGATGACCGTAACCTTCCGGCCGGGTACCAATGCGGAAGACGCCACAGTGCGAGTGCAGAACCGG
>DASSWD010000328.1:0-3842 GCA_035705335.1 Marinobacter sp.
TCCAGCGACAGCTTGCGGTTCCAGTACAGGAAAATCAGCACCACCACGATGGCAATCAGGATGATCCGGCGCACCACGGTGTAGTCGGCTTCCTGCTCGATATCCAGATGGATCCAGCGGTTGTAGATGGACTCGGTTTCGGACGCTGGTAAATTGTTCAATGCTTTGGAGAGAATACTGTTCAGCTCAGGCATGTCCGGACGAACTGCCAGCCGCAGGTCATACTGATAAGGCGTAATGCTGGTGATCCGGAGGTTCGACAAGCCTAACCGGGCAACGGTGTAACTGACCGCGGGTATATGGGTAACCATCACATCCAGGTCGCCATTGGACAGCGCAAGCAGGCCGTCTTCGACCGTCTTCTGGGGGTAGATGTCAAGGTTGGGATGGTTGATCAACAGATAATCGTGACTGGCCTGGCGACTTACCACACCCACTCGCTCATCCCGCAACTCCCGTAAATCACCAATAAACCGGCCGTTATCCCGGATGGCCAGGGCGATGGGCACGGTCACGTAGGCCCGGGTGAACAGATGTTCCTGTTCAGTGCGCGGTGTTTTTGACATACCGGGCAGGATATCAATGTCTCCGGCTTTCAGGCGTTCCTCACCGCTGGACGTATTGTCAATGGGCACCCGCTCGATGGGCACATCCAGATCCTGCTCGAGGCGATTCAGCAGATCGTTGACCAGACCGGACGGGCGACCATGCTGATAGAACTCAAAGGGCGGCCAGTTGGTCCTGAGACCCACTCTCAGGCTGGCTCTGTTGGCCAGCCACGCCTGTTCCGATGCCGTGAGCGTCAGGCCCTGGTCAGGAACCACCGGGGCTCTTCCCTGCAACCAGACCTGGCGGATCGCCCGGTGATCCTGGTGGCTGAGCGAGGTCACTGCCCGATCAAACGCGCGAAACATCTCGTCCTTGCCAGCTTCTATCTGGAACACAACATCCACCGGGCGCTGATTGAGAAGGACGGCAAGTCCAATGGCTTTGATCATCGCACTATCGAGGTAGTCAGACACGACCGGCACTGGCCCCAGAAAAGCATCAGCCTGGCCGCTCATCACCTTGCTCACCGCATCGCTGAGGCTCGCCACAGGAACCGGTGTGAAATGCTCTACCGGGTTCAGCAGCGGGAACTGGTTTGGATCGTTGGCGATGATGGCCACCCGGGCCGACTCCAGGTCGGTCAGGGAGCGGATGGCACCTTCCCCGGTATTGACGAAGACGCCATAGGTCAAAGACATCAGCGGGGTCGTATAGCGAACCCCGGGGATCACTGGTGCATCAGGAATCCTTGTGGTCAGCACCAGGTCAGGCTCGGCGCCTGGCAATTCAGCGGAGCCATCGAGCAGCAGTGGATTCAGCGATACGTTCAGTTTGTCAGAGAGTTGTGCGAGATAGTCAATCCAGACACCTGCCAACTCACCATCGCCAGTATCGAATGCCAGGGGCACCTGGCTATGACTGATACCCACACGAAAAGCCGTTCGGGATTCCAGCCAGGCGAGGTCGCTGGCACCCAGAATGGGGGCGGGGTCAGGCTGGGGTGGGTCAGCCTTGACGGCACCGGCCACCAGAACGGTCAACAACAGGCAGAACCAGGTGCTGGCTCGGGAGGTCGTTGGGCGACGGTTCACAGACGATCCTCGGGTAGCAGGCGACGGGCAATCAGCACACGATGGTCCGGTTCCGCCCATTGGCTTTAGCCTCATAGAGCGCGCGATCGGCACGGTCGAACACATTCTCCTCGGTGTCGTCTTCCTGAAACGCCGTCAGGCCCGCCGAGAAGGTAACGTTGACGGGGTTGCCGCCAAAATGGAATGGCAAACCCGCAATGTGGGTACGCAGTTGATCGATCACGGACAGTGCCGCCTCAGCGGTGGTCTCAGGTAACAGCAACACAAACTCCTCGCCACCAAAGCGGGCAATAAAATCGGTGGTACGCAAACGGCCGCTGAGCTCCCTGGCCACGATCTGCAATACCCGGTCGCCGGCTTTATGGCCATACGAATCATTGACCGTCTTGAACAGGTCAATATCCAGCACCGCAACGCTCAGCGCATGGCGATAGCGCTGCCAGCGGTTGTATTCGAATGCCAGGCGCTCCTGCCATGCCTCCCGGTTCGGCAACTGGGTGAGCAAATCCGTCATGGCACGCTGGCGTTCCTGCCGGACCTGGGCCTGCATCTGCTCGGAGTTGACTTCCATGGCCGCCACCTTTTCCTGCATGGCTTCCAGTTGCCGGGCCAGCAGCTGTTCCCGTTCCGACTCCCGGGCCTGAAACCGGTCCAGGGCAATGCCTATGGTCTCAAGCCGCTGGCTGATCGAGCGTTTCAGGTTATGCAGGTCGTCGCTGTCGCGCAGGTCCGAACCGACCCGTTCCAGCTCATCGCGGATTTCCCGGTCCAGGGCGGCGGTGTCGTCCTGGCGCAACAGCTGCACGTCCGACTGTTCGGTAAAGTGCCGTTTGAGCAGTTCCAGGCGCTCATCGAGGCGCTTGAGAAAACGCTCGAATTCCCGTTTGCTGTAGCTGACCGCCTCAATCACCAGTTCCGCCACTTGGTTCAGACCGTCACGGAGTATTGACCAGTCGTTGCTCGACAACAGGGTGGTCTGCAGTTCCCGGGCCCGGGACTCGGTGCGGGTGTCGAGCGTCACCTGCTGCATCAACTGGCCGAGCAACTGCCCCACACGGCGCGCAATCCGCAACCGTTGGGTCTTGTCGGCCAGTTCGAGATCGGGCGGCGCTTTGAGGTCCGGCTCCGTTGGCGGGGCGGCGGTTATTTCCGCGCTGGCTTTGGGAGTGGCTTTGGGAGTGGCTTTGGTCGCCGGCGCGTCGTCCAGCAGCGCGATCTGACGGTCAATCTGCTCCTGCAGTTTGCGCCAGGCCTCCAGGTCAATGCGTTTTTTCTTCAGATCACTGCGTACTGCCGCCAGCAGACGGTCCAGCTCCGGCGCCTGCCCCTCGGAAGCGAGACTGGTGCGCACCAGCATGCGTTCAAGCGCGGTTCGCTCTTCCTGCCACTGCCGGTGCTTGTTTTCCGTTGTTTCCAGTTCCTGAAGGTATTTCTCTTTCCAGGACTCTTCCGATGCCATGAATCGCTCCGTCACTCTGCGGCGGTGGGGTTCTTAGTATCAGCGGCCGAGGGCCCGGACCGCCGGCGCGCCCTGGGGTGACTGTGGTCATAAACCCGGGCAAGGTGCTGAAAATCAAGATGAGTATAGACCTGAGTGGTGGCGATGTCCGCATGACCCAACAACTCCTGGACCGCCCGCAGGTCGCCGCTCGACTCGAGCAGGTGGCTGGCAAAGGAGTGGCGCAACAGATGCGGGTGCAGGCGTTGATCAGCGCCCTGCTTGATGCCCCAACGGGCCATCCGGGCCTGAATGCTGCGCCGGCTCAGGCGATCGCCGCGCTGGCTGACAAACACCGCAGGCTGCTCCGGCTCGGCCAGTGCCTGCCGGGCATCCAGCCACCGGCCCAGTGCCAGTAAGGCCTTACGCCCCACCGGCAATACCCGCTCCTTGTTACCTTTGCCCAGCACCCGAACCTCGCCACCGCGCCGGTCCAGGGCGTCCAGGTCCAGCCCCGCCAACTCCGCCAGTCGAAGGCCCGAGGAGTACATCAGTTCAAACATTGCCAGGTCGCGCACTTCCAGCGGGTCATCCGGCTGGGCATCCAGCAACTGCTGGAGCTGATCCACATCGGCCACTTTCGGCAGGCGGCGGCCACGTTTGGGCGGGCGAATGTCCAAAGCGGGATTGTCGGTCGCCTGGCCCTCGCGCAGTAAAAACTGATAGAACCGGCGAATGGCAGACAGGTGTCGCGCGATGCTGCG
>DASSWD010000329.1:0-6632 GCA_035705335.1 Marinobacter sp.
CGGATGCCGAGCGCATACAGGAACCGCCACAACACCGGTTCCCGGGAACGATCGATCGCTGCAATCAGGTTGGCTGCGGATTTGTCGCCCATCCGGTCAAGACTGGCCAGCTGGAATCGGGTCAGGTGGTAAAGGTCCGCCACGGTTCGCACCATGTCTTCGTCCACCAGAACGTCAATCAGTTTGTCCCCCAGGCCCTCGATATCCAGCGCCTTGCGTGAGGCGTAGTGACGAATGGCTTCCTTACGCTGGGCCGGACAGTACAAGCCTCCGGAGCAACGCGCCACCGCCTCACCCTCGATCTGGATCACGTCTGACCCGCACACCGGGCACTGCTCGGGCAGATGCACCTCGGGTGCGTTGGCCGGGCGTTTGTCCAGAACCACCTTGACGACCTGGGGAATCACATCACCGGCCCGGCGGATAAACACCGTGTCACCAATGTGAACGTTCAGACGCCGGATCTCGTCCATGTTGTGGAGAGTGGCATTGGATACCGTCACGCCGCCGACAAACACCGGCTTGAGCCTGGCAACAGGCGTAACCGCACCGGTACGCCCGACCTGAAACTCAACGTCTTCGATAATGGTCAGCTCTTCCTGGGCGGGGAACTTGTGGGCAATCGCCCAACGGGGCGCGCGGGAGACAAAGCCCAGGGTTTCCTGCAACGCCAGGCGATTGACCTTGAACACGATGCCGTCGATCTCATAGGGCAGTTGCTCGCGCTTGTTCATCAGCTCATGATAAGCCTCAAGGCACGCCTCAACGCCCTCAGCCAGGCGCATTTCCGGGTTGATCCGGAAACCCCAGTTCTTGACCTGCTGCAAACATGCCCAGTGGGAGTCGGGCAGCCTGGATTCATCGGTCACTGCCAGACTGTAGGCACAAAGCTCCAGCGGCCGCCTGGCGGTGACTGTGGATTTCTTCTGGCGCAGGCTGCCGGCTGCCGCATTGCGGGGGTTTACAAAGGTTTTTTCACCCTGGTCCGCCAGCCGCTGATTCAGCTTTTCGAAGCCGTCTTTGGGCATGTAGACCTCACCCCGCACTTCCACCTCAGCGGGGTACCCCGAGCCCCTCAGTTTCAGCGGCACCGACGGAATGGTACGAATGTTGGCCGTGATGTCCTCACCGGTGTAGCCATCGCCCCGTGTGGCGGCGCGGGTCAGCACCCCGTTATCGTAATGGAGACTGACGGCCAGACCATCGAGCTTTGGTTCGCATACGTATTCAATGGGTTCTTCAGCATCGAGACGGTCCCGCACACGGCGGTCGAAGTCCCGCAGCTCGTCGTCGCTGAATGCGTTATCCAGCGACAACATCGGAATACGGTGAACCACCTCGTCAAAGCTGGTATCCACGCTGCTGCCGACCCGCTGGGTTGGCGAATCCGGGGACGCGAGTTCCGGGTGCTCAGCCTCAAGCTGTTGTAGTTCACGGAACTGGCGATCGTATTCAACGTCCGGAATGCGGGGGTCGTCGAGCACGTAGTAATGATAGTTATAGTCGTCGATAGCCGCGCGCAATGCCTGCACGCGGGTCTGGGCGTCCGCAGAAGCGTTGGTCATTCGTTGGGGCTTCCTGGCTGAGCGTTATACCCGCTGGGAACGTCGTTTGCGTTCGAATTCTCGAATGCGCTGACGGCAGTGTTCGATGGTCTGGGGCGTCATCACACTGCGGCGTTCATCCTTGAGCTCTCCGCCCATGTTACGCACCACGCACTGCGCTGTTTCCAGCATGAAATCAAAAGCCTGCATGGCATTGGTCGGTCCCGGGAGGCTCATGAAAAAGCTGATGCCCGGGGTGCTCATTTTCGCCATGTCTTTGGGCTTGAAGGTACCCGGCTCCACGGCATTGGCGACGCTGAACTGAACCGGCGTGGTGGTGTCGGCTTCTTCGTGGCGATGGTAGATATCCATGTCACCCAGCTCCAGGCCACAAGCTTCAAACAACCGCTTCAGGTCAGCACCTTTGAAGGTCTCGTCCTGACGGGACAGCACGTTGATGACCACTACTTCCCGGGCTTCGGGCCGGTTAGCGCCGGCAAGGGGCTGCTTTTTATGTTTGGCAACGGCGACACGCTGGGCGGTATTTTCCTCCACCTGGGTGGTGATCAGCGGTGGCTCCTGAGTCTTTTGCATTGGCCCGGTTCCGGCGGGCTGCTGACTGCCACCGGGCGGCTTTGTCAGTTTCGACGGCTCTGATAGTGGCTCGCTGATCGTTTGCCGGGGAGCTTCCGGACGGGGTTCCGGTTTCTGGGCCGGCCGCTCCGGGCGCACCACGCGGGGCTTGCTGATAATACCGTCGTCTGCGCCAGCGTCGGTCGCCTGTGAATCAGGAGCGGCGTCCGGTTCTTTTGCCCCCCACCCGGTTTCCAGGGAAATTTCTTCGTCGTCGTCCAGGCTGCTGAACGGGGCGCTGGCATCCCGCTTGACGTAACCGCGTTCTTCCAAGGTGTCTCTGGAGACCGTTCTCGCGCCACCGTTCGGCAGTTCCGGGTTGAAATCGTCATCCAGCGGCGAATCTTTCAGATCATCCGCGCCCATGCCGGACGAAATCGCCAGGGATTCTTTCCGGGCCCGATGCATGCGGCGAATGCCAT
The DNA here is from genome assembly GCA_035705335.1 of Marinobacter sp. Lineage (GTDB taxonomy): Bacteria > Pseudomonadota > Gammaproteobacteria > Pseudomonadales > Oleiphilaceae > Marinobacter. The sequence continues at coordinate 2,600 of DASSWD010000329.1, forward strand.
CAATCACGATGCCGAGGATGACCAGGGTACCTATGGCAATTAACCATTCCCTAAGTGACATAATGCTGCTGTCCTGTTTGCGGTTCTGAACGTTGCTACTCTATGAAAAGGCCGTAGTGAATACAACGCACAGCGGCCCAGATGGCGGCTTTGTCATGCTTCTGCCAGCGCCGCGGCTTCGTCCACATCTACCGATACCAGGCGCGAACATCCGGGCTCGTGCATGGTGACTCCCATTAACTGGTCGGCCATCTCCATGGCGATTTTGTTGTGGGTAATGTAGATGAACTGGACCTGTGTCGACATCTCTTTGACCATGTTGGCGTAACGGCCCACGTTGGCATCATCCAGGGGCGCGTCTACCTCATCAAGCATGCAGAACGGCGCCGGGTTGAGCTGGAAAATGGAGAACACCAGGGCGATCGCCGTAAGGGCCTTTTCTCCACCGGACAACAGGTGAATGGTGCTGTTCTTCTTACCTGGCGGCCGCGCCATGATCGCCACGCCGGTTTCCAGCAGGTCTTCACCGGTCAGTTCCAGATAGGCGTTACCGCCACCAAAGACCTTCGGAAAAAGCGCCTGCAGGCCACCGTTCACCTGATCAAAGGTTTCCCTGAAACGCTGCCGGGTTTCCCGATCGATCTTACGGATGGCGTTATCCAGGGTTTCCAGCGCTTCCATCAGGTCCTGATGCTGCTCGTCCAGATAGTTCTTGCGTTCGCTCTGAACCTGATACTCCTCGATGGCCGCCAGGTTGATGGCGCCCAGTCGCTGGATGCGGCCGCCAATCTTTTCAAGCTCTTCAGCCCAGGCGCTTTCATTGGCATCCTCCGGCAGTTGCGGAAGCACGTCCTGCAGCCGCACGTTCAGTTCCTGCAACTGCTCGATGTGATTGGCTGAACGGATTTCCAGCGCCTGGGATTCCAGCTTGAGCTTTTCCAGCCGTGCACGAACATCCTGAACCGTGTGTTCTGTGCGGCTGCGGCCCTGCTCTTTCTCTCGAACCGTTCGGTCGATGTCTTCCAGGGCGTCGCGGGCAGCACTGAGCTTCTGCTCCTCTGCCAGCCGGCGGTCCAGCAGGCCTTCCAGCTGCATCTGAAGGTCTTCGATGGGCTCTTCGGCACTTTCCCGGGCTTCCCGCAGAACCTCCAGGCGCTCTTCCAGGCGCTCCCGCTGCAACTGCATCCGGTCGATGGTCTGCTTCAGACCTTCCTTCTGGCTATGAAGGGATTGCAACTGCAGTTGCAGCTGATGGGCATGGTCCCGGTCGTGGCGGGCATCCTGGCGCAGACGGTCGAGGCGTTCGCGCAGGCTGTCCCGCTGTTCCAGCAGCGTTTCACGTTCCTCTTCGCTGTCTTCCGAGGTGGTTAGCGCCTGATCCCATGATTCCCGGGCCTCCTGAAGATTCTCCTGCTGGATCATCAGGGATTCCGCCACATCCGCCAGATCATCGCCAATGCGGCTCAGGCGTTCGTCTATCTGTTCGGAGCGGGCTTTCAGGGCACTGATGCGTGAACCCAAGCCGCTTAACTCGCGGTCCACATCAGCCTGCTGGCGCTGGATGTCCTCACGTTGGGACTCGGCCTGCTCCAGGCGTTGCTGACACTGCTCAAGACGGACCTGCGCGTCTTCCAGCCGGCTATCGGCCTGTTCGAGCCGTTCGGACAGGTCCGCCACCTTTTTCTGACGTTCAATAATGCCCACCTGCCCGGCCTCGGAGGTGGGCATCAGCAGCCAGTCCCGGGCCACCCAAACACCCGCACGAGTCATCAGACTTTCGCCCTCCCGCAAGGACGAACGGCGTGCCAGGGCTTGGTCGAGGGTGTCGGCCACGCCAATGCCCGCGAGCACGGATCCCAGCCCAACCGGACCACTCACTTTGGCCCCCAGCCCGTTCTCTGCCATCGGCCCTGAAGCTTTGGCGTCGGCCAGCGCCAGCCCACGGGGTGCTGAGGCCAGGGCTTGCGCCAGATCATCAAACCCGGGCAACGCCAGCCCCTGGGTGAAACGGCCAATCACCTGTTCAACAGCAAATTCCCAGCCATCGTCAATGCGCACGGCGGCAGCGATTCTGGGGGCATCGGTCAGATTATTGTCGCCAAGCCAGTCCTGCAGGGCGGTGTCCTGGCTGCCGAGTTGTTCGTCCAGCAAGGCCTGCTGTGACTCCAGAGCGGCCCGAAGGCTCTGCACCTGTTGACGATGTTCCGTGACCGCCTGATCCGCCTCCCGGGAATGCTGACGGGCCTCGCTCACCTGCTCCTGCAGGGCTGCCATGCGCTCATCAAAGGTTTCCCGTTGCATCGACAGGGTTTGCTGCTCTTCCTGCAGGGCTTCAAGCCCGGATCGGTCAACCTGATCTTCCAGCAAGGCCTTTTCGTCCTCCAGCTTGCGCTGGCGGGTGCGTAATTGCTCGATGGCGTCTTCCAGCGACCGAATGCGGGATTGGGCCAGTTCGGCCTCCCGGCGGGCATCGCTGGAGCGGGCACTGAAGGTTTCCCAGCGCTGCTGCCAGTCATTCATGGCATCTTCGGCCTGCTGCAGCTGCTCACCGGATTCCTCCGCTTTGATCGCCAGGGCCTCCTGCTCCGGCTCGATCATCGCCAGCTCTTCTTCCAGTACGCTCTGCTTTTCCAGGTCCTGCTCCAGTTCGCGGGCCAGCTCCCGCTGATTGGCCAGTGCCTGGTCCAACTCGGCGGCGGTCTGCCGGCCACGCTCTCGCTGGTGCTCGATGCTCTGTTCGATACGGGCAATGTCGGCGCCGGCTTCGTAGTATCGGGCCTGAGCGCGGTTGAAATGCTCCGTGCGCTCGTGGTGATCCTGCCGGAGGTTTTCCAGGGAGGTCTCCAGGCTGACGCGCTCGGTCAGAACTTTTTCCAGTTCCAGCTCGGTGTCGCGGATTTTCCCACGCCAGGTGCTGAGATCGTTGTCCAGGGACTGCCAGCGCAGCACCGTCAGCTCGGCCTTTTTCTGACGTTCTTCCTGTTTGTAGGCCTTGTACTTCTCGGCGGCCGCCGCCTGTCGTTCAAGGTGCTGAAGCTGTCGGCCCAGCTCCTCACGCAGGTCGGTCAGGCGCTCAAGATTTTCCTGGGTCCGCCTGATGCGGTTTTCCGTCTCCCGCCGGCGCTCCTTGTACTTGGAAATGCCAGCAGCTTCCTCGATGTAAATCCGCAACTCTTCGGGTTTTGCCTCGATCAATCTGGAGATCATGCCCTGTTCGATAATCGCATAGCTTCGCGGACCCAGGCCGGTACCGAGGAACAAGTCAGTGATATCCCGGCGGCGGCATTTGGTGCCGTTGAGGAAATACTCGGATTGCCCCTCTCTGGAGACACGACGCTTCACGGAAATTTCGTTGAACTTGGCAAACTCGCCCGGAGCAGTACCATCGCTATTATCAAATACCAGCTCAATGGACGCCTGCCCCACTGGTTTACGGGCGCTGGAACCGTTGAAGATGACATCGGTCATCGACTCGCCGCGCAGATATTTTGCGGAGCTTTCGCCCATCACCCAGCGCACGGCGTCAATGATATTGGACTTGCCACATCCGTTGGGACCAACCACGGCGGTCATGTTGGACGGGAACGGCACCGTGGTCGGATCGACAAAGGACTTGAAGCCCGCCAGCTTGATGGATCGCAACCGCATCTCAGGCAGTCTCCTGTTGCAACAGGCTGAGCACCTGTTGGCGCTGGCGTTCACCGAAGGCCCGGATGGCAGAAACCACCTGCGCGGCATCGCCACTCGTGGCCGCATCGGCCAGGGTCTGGAAAAAGGTACTGGTGCGGGGGATTTCACTGCGCAGCCGATCCAACGCCACGTAGTAGGTGCGACTGATGGCCGGCCGGAAGTTCTCCAGCGTTTCCTCCAGAAACGGGTTCTCCACCAGACCATAGGCGTAACGCATGACGCCAAAACCGGCTTCAATGACCTGCGCGGCGGCATCGGGCGACTGGAAATCAAGCGAACGAACCATCGCCTGCATGTCCTGGATCTGAACCCGGACACCAGGGGGCGCCTGGCCGGACCATCG
>DASSWD010000330.1:0-2916 GCA_035705335.1 Marinobacter sp.
CAATCCCACCGGGCCAGTGAAATTATCCGGCGCATTCGCCGCTTCGTGAAAAAACCCGTGACCGGCAAAGAACCCCTGTCGGTGCCTGTGTTGTTGGAGGATACCCGCCAGTTTGCCGAAGTGGACATGCGCAACAACGAAGGCGGTATTGAGGTTGAGGTTGAACCCGGTGTGCCGGAGGTGCTGGCGGACCCGGTCCAGGTGCAGCAGGTGGCGCTGAACCTGATCCGCAATGCCCTGGAAGCCACCAGGGCCGCCGGCAGCTCGGTACCCGTACAGGTCAGCGCCCGCCGTTGTGGCGAGCATTGTGTGCGCATTGCCGTTCGGGACCACGGTGTCGGCGTGCCGGTAGAGGCGGAAGACAAGCTGTTTCACCCGTTCTACACCACCAAGGACGACGGTATGGGCATTGGCCTGGCCACCTGTCGGTCCCTGATTCAGGGCCAGGGTGGAGAAATCGGCTATGAGCGCCCGGACGAAGGCAGCGGGGCCTGTTTCTTTTTCACGCTGCCGGTTGCCGGTGCTGAGATTGAATCCTGCGCGCCTGCCCGGACGGACTGATTCTTGGCGACGATCGACGCGAGGTGAGGTCGCGCCCCGTTGGAAAACTTTTTGAAAAATCGTTGACATGCCCAGGGGCGTCTTTATAATGCGCCCTCGTTGTCACCAAGCAGTCATCAGCACTGCCCAGGCAACAAATGTGGAGCGGTAGTTCAGTTGGTTAGAATACCGGCCTGTCACGCCGGGGGTCGCGGGTTCGAGTCCCGTCCGCTCCGCCACTTTTTTCCTCAGAGCTTTGCCCCAATCCTCTGTTTCCGATTTTCTGTGTTCTTCAATTGTTTCCTGTACTTTTCAGTACTCTCCTGTGATCGCCCGGGCTGACGCCAAACCAGCGTTGATGGGCCTTGTGAAACGCAGGCGGATTGGCGAATCCCAGCAGCCACGCGATTTCCGCCAGTGAACTGTCGGTTTCTTTCAGATAATCCAGTGCCAGTTGCTTTCGGGTATCGTCCAGTAGCGTTCGAAAGCCTGTGCCTTCCACGCTGAGTTGCCGTTGCAGTGTCCAGGCGGTGGTGCCCAGTCGGGTGGCGATGGCTTCCAGGGTGGGCGTTGAGCCCCGCAGCATTGGGGTCATCATGTGCTGAACCCGGTCGGCCAGCCGCCAGCCCCGCCGTATCCGTTCCAGAGCCTGATTACACAGCGCCGTTAATTGCTCGTGCATGCCGCCGTGTTGCTGGCTGGTGCGTTGCTGCCATGCGCTGTCCCTGAACCGGATGGCGTTTTCCCGGGCGCCGAACTCCACCGGACAGCGAAACCAGCTTTCAAACACGTCATCCATACCAACCGGCGGGTATTCAATCCTGACTGCCTCCAGCACGTCGTACCGGCCTATCATGTGCCGGGCCAGCTGTGTCCAGGCGGCCAGGATGGAATCGACCACAAACCGGTTATAGCGGTTGTAGGGGTAAATCGAGTAGAAGCGCACCCACCGCTCGGCGGCCTGCACTGACGATTCCCCCCGGGAATTCTGGCTGGTCAGCGGGGCGTAGCGGACCAGTGTTCGGAACGCGGCTCCAAGCGTGGGCGCCGTTTCTGCCGCCAGGCCCGCAAGCCCGGCATCCACCGGGCGGGTGAACGCCCCCATGCGCAGGCCCAGGGCCGGGTTGCCGGTTTGCTGAATGGCGGCGTGCCCCAGACGCATGAACCGGGGGATGCTGATGCGTGCTTCCGGCGCCGCCAGGCTGGGTTGGTCCAGCCGGAACTGCTCGCGCAGCCCTGCAACGTTGGCACCTTCGGCTTCGGCGGCGCGCAGCAACACCTCGACATACAGCAGGCTGATATCGCCCAGGGCATTCGATTGGAATCGGGTAGATAAAGTCACTCGGCCATTATGGATGTTATCTATAGATAATCAAATGTTATGTTTGGATATTGGCGGGGCGGTAGTGCCACGCTAGTGTTAGCCCATAACCGGACAGCCATGTGCGCTGGCCCGATAACGACCCAGATGAGATGGATAAGGAACACCGCCATGACCGCAGCACCCGGCAACGCCAAGTACCCGAACCTGCTCAAACCCCTCGACCTCGGCTTTACCACCCTGCGCAACCGCACGCTGATGGGATCCATGCACACGGGGCTGGAGGAAGTGAAACAGGGCTTCGAGCGCCTGGCGGCGTTTTATTCTGAGCGCGCCCGGGGTGGCGTTGGCCTGATCGTGACCGGCGGTATTGGCCCCAACACCGAAGGAGCGGTTTTCCAGCACGCGGCCAAGATGAGTACCGAGGAAGAGTCAGACAAGCACAAGGTGATTACCCAGGCGGTGCACGAGGCCGGTGGCAAAATCTGTATGCAGATTCTGCACGCGGGCCGTTATGCCTACTCACCGGAGCTAGTTGCACCGTCTGCAATTCAGGCACCGATCAATCCGTTCAAGCCGAAAGAACTGGACGAAGACGGCATTGAGAAGCAGATCAACGACTACGTGAACTGCTCGGCCCTGGCCCAGCGCGCCGGCTATGACGGCGTGGAAATCATGGGTTCCGAAGGTTACTTCATCAATCAGTTTATCGTCGCCCGCACCAACCACCGTACCGATCGCTGGGGTGGCAGTTACGAGAACCGCATTCGCCTGCCCCTGGAAATTGTGCGCCGGGTGCGTGAAAAAGTGGGCGAAAACTTCATCATCATTTACCGCCTGTCCATGCTGGACCTGGTGGAAGAGGGCAGCACCTGGGAAGAAGTGGTGCAACTGGCCAAGGAAATCGAGAAAGCCGGCGCGACCATCATCAACACTGGTATCGGCTGGCACGAGGCCCGGGTACCGACCATTGCCACTTCTGTGCCCCGCGCCGCGTTCACCGAAGTGACCGCGCATCTCAAGGGTGAGGTCAGCATTCCTTTGGTCACCACCAA
>DASSWD010000331.1:0-5439 GCA_035705335.1 Marinobacter sp.
CTGCGCGGTGTGATCCGTGAGCACATTTCCGAAACCGGCAGTGTCTGGGCAGAGCACATTCTGGAAGATTTCGACGATTACATCGGCCGCTTCTGGCTGGTCAAGCCCAAGGCCGCGAACCTGCGCAGCCTGCTGGCCAGCACCCGGGCCCGCCCGGAGTAAGCCGCGCCCTCAGGGTGTTGGGCAGAAAGTTGAAAGGTTGATAGGCCACGGCAGCGCCGTGGCCCGGTCGAAATTGAGCTGATGAGAGTAGCAACATGAAAGAACGTCTCAACAATGATTTCCAGTTTGTGGAAGTCGGGCGGGTTGACCCCAAGAAGGTGCCGGCCAAGAAACGTAAAAAAGAGTTCGCAGAGATCTACCATCCGTTCAGCGAAACCCATGCGGCGTCTCAGTCGCACCGCTGCCTGGCTTGCGGTAACCCCTACTGCGAATGGAAGTGCCCGGTGCACAACTACATTCCGAACTGGCTGAAGCTGGTGTCGGAAGGCAACATCATGAAGGCCGTGGAGTTGTGCCACCAGACCAACTCCCTGCCGGAAGTCTGTGGCCGCGTGTGCCCCCAGGACCGTCTGTGTGAAGGCGCCTGTACGCTGAACGACGGCTACGGTGCGGTGACCATCGGCTCGGTGGAAAAATACATCACCGACACCGCCTTCGCGCTGGGCTGGAAGCCGGACATGTCCCGGGTCAAGTGGAGCGACAAGAAGGTCGCCGTGATCGGCGCTGGCCCGGCGGGGCTTGGTTGCGCCGACATTCTGGTGCGCAACGGCGTCAAGCCCGTGGTCTTTGACCGCTACCCGGAAATCGGTGGCCTGCTGACCTTCGGCATTCCGGAGTTCAAACTGGAAAAATCCGTGATGGAGCGCCGTCGCAAGATCTTTGAAGAAATGGGTATGGAGTTCCGCCTGAGTACCGAGGTGGGGAAAGACGTGTCGCTTAGATCCATCATGGAAGAGTTTGATGCCGTGTTCATGGGTATGGGCACCTACACCTACATGAAGGGTGGTTTCCCGGGTGAAGACCTGCCGGGTGTTTACGACGCGTTGCCGTTCCTGATCTCCAACGTGAATCGTCGCCTGGGCTTTGAGAAAAACCCGGCGGACTTCATCGACATGAAAGGCAAGCGGGTAGTGGTGCTCGGTGGTGGTGACACCGCCATGGACTGCAACCGCACCTCCATTCGCCAGCAGGCGGAAAGCGTGACCTGTGCCTACCGCCGGGACGAAGCCAACATGCCGGGTTCCCGCCGGGAAGTGTCTAATGCCAAAGAAGAGGGTGTGAAATTCCTGTTCAACCGTCAGCCCATTGCGATTATCGGTGAAGACCGGGTTGAGGGCGTGAAAGTGGTCTCCACTCAGTTGGGCGAACCCGACGAAAACGGCCGCCGCCGTCCAGAAGTGGTGCCCGGCAGTGAGGAAGTGTTGCCCGCAGACGCCGTGCTTGTAGCGTTTGGCTTCCGCCCGAGCCCCGCGCCCTGGTTTGACGAACTGAACGTGAACACCGACGATTCCGGCCGGGTCACCGCGCTGGAAGGCGGCGAGTTCCCGTTCCAGACCAGCAACCCGAAAGTCTTTGCCGGCGGTGACATGGTGCGCGGCTCCGATCTGGTGGTCACCGCTATCTGGGAAGGTCGCCAGGCGGCAGAAGGCATTCTGGATTATCTCGACGTATAACCCTCCCGACCGCTAACCCCGTCGAGGATGGACCCGGGGCGGCTTCCGACAGGACAGCCGCCCTTTTTTATCCTTCCAATCGGGGTATGATGCAGGCCATCGTTTCTTCAAACTTTCTGGATGAGACCCTTACCCGCCATGACTGAGCTGAAAAATGACCGCTTTCTGCGCGCCCTGATGCGCCAGCCCGTTGACCGCACCCCGGTATGGATGATGCGCCAGGCCGGCCGTTACCTGCCGGAATACCGTGCAACCCGGGCCAAAGCCGGCGATTTTCTCAGCCTGTGCAAGAACACCCCGTTGGCCTGTGAGGTCACCCTGCAGCCGCTGGAGCGTTACCCGCTGGACGCGGCCATCCTGTTCTCCGACATCCTGACCATCCCGGATGCCCTGGGGCTGGGGCTGTACTTTGAAACCGGCGAAGGGCCAAAATTCCGTAACGTGATCCGCTCCAAAGCCGATGTCGACGCACTGCCGACCATGAGCGCCGAGACCGACTTGGATTACGTGATGAACGCGGTCTCCACTATTCGCCGTGAATTGAACGGGCGGGTACCACTGATCGGTTTCTCCGGCAGCCCCTGGACCCTGGCGACGTATATGATCGAAGGGGGTTCCTCCAAGGATTTCCGTGAGGCCAAGAAGTTGATGTACGGTCAGCCAGAGGTGATGCACCAGTTGCTGGATCATCTCGCCGACTCGGTGATCGACTACCTGAACGGCCAGATCAAGGCTGGCGCCCAGGCGGTGCAGATTTTCGATACCTGGGGCGGGGCGCTGAGCAGTTGGGCTTACGAGGAGTTCTCTCTGCATTACATGAAGAAGATTGTGGCGGGGCTGATCCGGGAGAGCGAAGGCCGCCGGGTGCCGGTGATTCTGTTCACCAAGAACGGCGGCCAGTGGCTGGAGTCCATTGCGGATTCGGGTTGCGATGCGGTGGGCCTGGACTGGACCACGGACATCGGCAACGCCCGCGCCCGTGTGGGTGATCGTGTTGCCCTGCAGGGCAACATGGACCCGGCGATGCTGTATGCGCCCAAGGAGCGGATTCGGGCGGAGGTGGCGGATATTCTGTCGCGCTATGGCTCGGGCTCCGGTCATATTTTCAACCTGGGGCATGGGATTACGCCGGACGTGGATCCGGAGCATGCCGGGGCGTTCATTGAAGCCGTTGTGGAGCTCAGCGGCCAGTATCACCAGTGACGAACCAGTTCGGAGATAACCTCCCGCGCAGCCTTCGACCTTAGGTGTTTGAGGTCTGGCGGGACGGCCTCCGAAAAAACGCTACGAGCTCATCCATGAGCGCTTCGCTCCGGCCATCCATGGCCTCCGAGATTTTTCGGAGGCCGTCCCGCCAGACCTCTTCTGAACTTTCTGGAAGCATCCTCCTGAAGAGCCACTGACTCTTTGGCTGGCTGAGCGTTTGTGTCCGGTCTATAGTCATAGGCAGATTCATTCGTTCGGCACGGAGTGCTTTCCTTGGCTACCAAAACCACAGATAAACGCCGGTTTCACCGCATAGGCTTCGACGCCCCCTGCGAGCTGCATTGCCAGGATCAGGTGTGGTCGACGGAAGTGCTGGATATTTCGTTAAAGGGCGTTCTGGTTCAACGGCCGGAGGGCTGGAAGACACCATTGAGCAAGCCGTGCGAAGTGGTGATTCACCTGAACGAACGCGAGGCCGCGATCGTGATGGCGGTTGAACTTAAGCACGTTGAGGAACACCGGTTGGGGTTCAAGTGCCAGTACATTGACCTCGAAAGCGCCACGCATTTGAAGCGTCTGGTTGAGTTAAATCTGGGCGATCAGGCCCTGCTAGAAAGAGAATTCGCGCACTTGATCGATTGATCGTATGGGCGCCTGCACAATGTACGAGTCGGGTGTCAGAAGGCACTTCAAAAAATTTCGGAGGCCATGGATGGCCGGAGAGAAGCGCACATGGATGTGCTTGTAGCGGTTTTTTGAAGTGCCTTCTGACATCTGACTGCCCCCAAAATAGGCAGGCGAGGGTCAAAACGCAGAATCACAGGTCCTCAAGCGCCGCCAAAGCATCCGAAAGCTTGCTTACCGGAATCACTTTCATCCCATCCACAGGCTTCCGAGGCACGTTCGCCTTGGGCACGATGGCCCGGGTAAAGCCATGCTTGGCTGCTTCGTAAATCCGCTCCTGCCCGTTTGGCACCGGGCGAATCTCGCCAGACAAACCGACTTCCCCGAAAATCACCAGATCCTGCGGCAACGCCCGGTTGCGGAATGACGACACCACCGACGATAGCAGCGCCAAATCCGCACTGGTCTCGCTGACCTTCACACCCGCCACCACGTTCACGAACACATCCTGATCCGCCACATGCAGGCCACCATGGCGGTGCAGCACCGCCAACAGCATCGCCAGGCGGTTCTGGTCTGCGCCCACCGCGACTCGCCTCGGGTAGCTGCCCTGGGCCATGTCCACCAGCGCCTGGATTTCCACCAGCATTGGCCGCGTGCCTTCCCACACCACCATCACCACGCTGCCGGGAGCGGCTTCCTCGCCACGATTCAGGAAGATTGCGCTCGGGTTCTTCACTTCCTTCAGACCCTGCTCCAGCATCGCAAACACACCCAGCTCATTGACCGCGCCGAAGCGATTCTTGATGCCCCTCAGGGTGCGGTAGCGACTGTCACTGGAGCCTTCCAGCAGGATCGAGCAGTCAATCATGTGCTCCAGCACCTTCGGGCCAGCCAAACTGCCGTCTTTGGTAACGTGGCCGACCAGCAGCAGGATGGTGCCGGTCTGCTTCGCAAAGCGGGTCAGGAAGGCGGCGCTTTCCCGTACCTGGGAGACCGAGCCGGGAGCGGATTCGATGTCCGCCACGTGCATCACCTGGATACTGTCAATCACCAGAATGCGGGGCTTCTCAACCTCAGCCACCTGCATCAGACGTTCCACCGATGTCTCAGACAGCATCTTCAGGTCTTTGGTGGGCAGGCCCAGGCGCTTGGCACGCATGGCCACCTGCTGCAGGGATTCCTCGCCGGTCACATACAGGGCAGAGTGCTTCTCGGCGAGCTGGCACACCGCCTGCAACAGCAGGGTGCTCTTTCCGGCGCCGGGATGGCCGCCCATCAGCACGGCCGAGCCCTCCACCAGGCCGCCGCCCAGTACCCGGTCGAACTCCTGCATGCCGGTGCTGATGCGGGCCTGTTCCGCCAGGCTGACTTCGTCCAGGCTTTTGACCTCGGACAGGCTGCCGGCGTAGCCCTCGAAGCGGGCGCTGCGCGCACCCTTGCCGGGGCCGGAAAGGCCGCGCACTTCGCTGATGGTGTTCCACTCATGGCAGGCCGTGCACTGGCCCTGCCACTTGGAATAGTCTGCACCGCATTCGGAGCAGACGTAGGCGGTCTTTGCTTTCGCCATCAGGCTAGCTTCTTGTACTTCATGCGCTTGGGTTGCATGGCTGAGTCGCCCTTGCGCTTCTTGAAGTCGGCGTCGTAGTCGGTGAAGTTGCCCTCGAAGTAGACCACTTCGCCGTCGTCCTCAAACGCCAGAATGTGCGTGGCTACACGGTCCAGGAACCAGCGGTCGTGTGAGATCACCAGGGCCGAGCCCGGGAAGTTCAGCAAAGCTTCCTCCAGCGCCCGCAGGGTTTCCACGTCCAGATCGTTGGTGGGTTCGTCCAGCAGCAGCACGTTGCCGCCCTGTTTCAGCAGTTTGGCCAGGTGCAGGCGGTTACGCTCACCACCGGACAGATCGCCCACGCGCTTCTGCTGGTCGGTGCCC
>DASSWD010000332.1:0-8058 GCA_035705335.1 Marinobacter sp.
CGGCCAGCGGTTGAAAGTGCCGCACATGGGCTGGAACCAGGTCTGGCAGAGCCGCAACCACCCCCTCTGGCACAAGATCCCGGACGGCGACCGTTTTTATTTTGTGCACAGCTATTACGCCGAGGCCGACGGCAATGCCGATATGGCAGGGCGCACCCGCTATGGGGTCGACCTGGCAGCCGCTGTGGCCCGGGACAACATCTTTGCCGTGCAGTTCCACCCGGAGAAAAGCGCCCGGGCGGGCCTGCAGTTGCTGGAAAATTTCACGAACTGGAACGGAAAGTAAACACCCTCATGCTCATCATTCCCGCGATTGATCTCAAAGACGGCAAATGCGTAAGACTGCGCCAGGGCCGCATGGACGACTCCACGGTCTTCGGCGACGACCCGGTCGACATGGCCGCAAAATGGGTGAATGCCGGTGCCCGGCGCCTCCACCTGGTGGACCTGAACGGCGCCTTTGCCGGCGAACCGGTGAACGGTGAAATCGTCAAGGCCATCGCCAAGCGGTTCCCCGACCTGCCAATCCAGATCGGTGGCGGCATTCGCTCCGCTGAGACCATTGAGGCTTATCTCAAGGCCGGCGTGCAGTGGGTGATCATCGGCACCAAGGCGGTAAAAGAGCCGGATTTCGTGACTGAGATGTGCAAACAGTTCCCCGGCCATATCATCGTTGGCCTGGACGCCAAAGACGGCCTGGTGGCGACCGATGGCTGGGCCGAGGTGTCTTCGGTGCAGACGGTCGATCTCGCCAAACGCTTCGCCAACGACGGCGTGGATGCCATCGTCTACACCGACATCGCCCGTGACGGCATGATGCAGGGCGTGAACGTGGAAGCGACCGCGAAGCTGGCGGAAGAGGGTGGTATCCCGGTGATTGCCTCCGGTGGTGTCACCAATATGGACGACCTGAAGCGCTTGGCCACGGTGGCTGACAAGGGCATTCTGGGTGCCATCACCGGCCGGGCTATTTACGAAGGCACGCTGGATGTGGCCGAAGCCCAGGCTTTCTGCGACACCCTCAACCCCTGAGTTATTCGAGGACACCCCATGGCGCTGGCCAAACGCATCATCCCCTGCCTGGACGTGGACAAAGGCCGCGTCGTTAAAGGCGTGAACTTCGTGGATATCCGTGACGCCGGCGACCCGGTCGAGGTTGCCCGCCGCTACAACGAGCAGGGCGCGGACGAAATCACCTTCCTGGACATCACTGCCAGCCACGAAAGCCGTGACACCACCTACGAGACCGTCGAGCGCATGGCCGCTGAGGTCTTTATCCCGCTGACGGTCGGTGGTGGCGTGCGAACTGTCGACGACATTCGCAAGCTGTTGAATGCCGGGGCCGACAAGGTGTCCATCAACACCGCGGCGGTGTTCAATCCGGAGTTTGTGCGCGAAGCGGCGGAACGTTTTGGCAGCCAGTGCATCGTGGTGGCAATCGATGCCAAGAGAGTGAGTGGTGAGGGCGACACCCCGCGCTGGGAGATCTTCACCCACGGCGGCCGCAAGCCTACCGGGCTGAATGCGGTGGAGTGGGCACGGAAGATGGTAGACATGGGTGCTGGTGAGCTGCTGCTCACCAGTATGGACCGGGACGGCACCAAGATTGGCTTTGATCTGGGGCTGACCCGCGCCATCAGCGATGCAGTGGCGGTTCCGGTGATTGCCTCGGGTGGGGTGGGCGAGCTTCAGCACCTGGCAGACGGCGTTACCCAGGGTGGGGCGGATGCGGTGCTGGCGGCCTCAATCTTCCACTTTGGCCAGCACACCATTCCCGAGGCCAAGGCTTTCATGAAGGCCCAGGGCATCGAAGTCCGGGATTAATCCCGGCGGGCGGCGTAAGCGGGTTGAATCACCTGCTTCTCGCCCTCGGCAAACATCACCCGGTTGTCGTTGCGCATCGCCCAGATGCCGCTGACGGTGGCTACGGCAATGCCTTGCTCATCCAGTTGCGGCAAGTGCTTCTCCAGATAGTCCACGGTCACCTTGTGCGGATGGCCAATGCCAATCGCGGTGCCGTTCTCTTTCGCTTTCTGTATCAAGAGTTTGAATTGCTGATCGACAAAGGCTTCGGTCTGCTCGTGGTCGAGGAAGACATCCCGAGTCAGATTGGGGATGTCGTAGGCCTCGGCCACCTGGCCGGCGATGGAGCTGGCGATGGTGCGGCTGTCGACGAAATACACCGGGTAGCGGTGGAGTTCGCGCATCACCCAGTCCATCGGTTGCTGTTGTTGGGTCAGCAGGCTGCCCATGTGGTTGTTCACGCCCTGAACGTGCGGAATCGCCTGCAGGGCACGGCGCAGGGTCTGGGCAATGGCCCGTTCGTCCATCTCTGGCGTAAGGCCGCCCGCCCCCAGCCCGATGTTTCGGGTGTTGGCCATGGGCGCGTGCAGCATGATTTCCTTGTGATGTTGGTGGGCAAGGCGGGCCAGGGGCACCGTGTGCTTGCGGTAAGGAAGAAAGGCGAGGGTAATCGGATAGTCCAGCCTGGCGAGTCGCTCGCCCTCTTCCAGGTTGTGGCCCATGTCGTCAATTATGATGGCAATGGTCGGCGGCTGTGCATCGGGATGTTCAGAAGCCTTGACGTCAACCGCAGCAGCAAGGCTGATCAGCGCCGACACCATTGCTAACCTGAGGTACCTCACTGACTGGCCTCCTTGTCCTCAGGCGGGTTCTGAGAGTTCAGGATCTGGATTCCTTTGAGCAGGTTCAGCGCTGAGCGCAATTGGTAGTCGTTGTCAGCAGCTGAGGGATCGTCCGTTTCAGCTTCAGTCTCGGTCTGTTCCCGGGTAGTCGCTTCATTTTCACCTTCAAGGTGGCCATTCAGATCTGCTTCCGTCAAGAACGGCTGTTTCTCGAGTACGGTCAGTTCTGCTGGTTGAATCTCGATATCTGGTTTGATGCCTGTGGCCTGAATGGAGCGCCCATCCGGTGTGAAGTAGAGGGCTGTCGTCATCTTGATGGCGTGGGTTTCATCAAGCGGGATTACCGTCTGCACGCTGCCTTTACCAAAGGATTTCGTGCCCATGATGACCGCGCGCTCGTGATCCTGCAGTGCGCCGGCCAGGATTTCTGAGGCGGACGCCGAGCCCCCGTTGATCAGCACGACAATCGGGGTTCCTTCCATTACGTCGCCGGGATTGGCGCTGAAGCGCAGCCGCGAGCTGGCTATGCGACCCTCAGTATAAACGATCAAGCCCTCGCTAAGCAGAGCATCCGCCGTATCCACCGCTGCCTGCAACACCCCGCCGGGGTTGTTGCGTACATCAATCACCAGCCCTTCCAGGTCAGAACCGTGTCGCTTTTCGAGCTGTTGCAGTGCGTCTACAAACTGGCGCCCGGTTCCTGCCTGAAACTGGGTAATGCGGACGTAACCGTAGCCGTCCTCAAGCATGCGGGATTTGACGCTGGTTACCGTAATGATGTCCCTGGTTACAGGAATTTCAATCGGGCCGCTTTCTCCATCCCGCATGATTGTCAGGGTGAGGGTTGTCCCTGGTTTTCCGCGCATCAGGTTCACCGCCTCCTGCAGGGACATTCCTTTGACAGGCTTCTGGTCCAGCCGGATGATGACGTCGCCAGCCTGAACGCCGGCCTTCTTGGCAGGGGTGTCGTCAATGGGCGCGATAACTTTTATGAAGCCGTTTTCCATGCCCACTTCAATTCCCAGGCCGCCAAACTCGCCAGAGGTGCTTTCTTCCAGCTCCTCATAGTCTTGCGGAGCGAGGTAGGTGGAGTGCGGGTCCAGATCAGAGAGCATGCCCTTGATAGCGCTCTGCAGCAGTTCCCGGTCGGATACTTCCTCAACGTAGGCGTCCTTGATGCGGCTGAATACTTCGGTGAACATTCGCAGTTCGTCCAGCGGCAGTTGGGTTTCAGGATCGGGCAACTGCACCTCGACCCGCTCGCCGTTCTGGTTGCCTTCGATGATCTCGCGAGTCGGGCTGTCCTGATCCTGGGCGAGGACAATGTTTGTGGTGGTTAACAGACAGGTGGTGAGAGCCAGTTGGCGCAGTTGCAACAGCGAGGGAATATGTCTGACCGGTTTCATCCAGATATCCTGTTTTGTTTCCAATAGTTGGATCGTTTCGCCCGAATATCGACAGTATGGCTTCAGCCGCTGCGTTTGTCAGCCCTTGCCATTCGCCCTACTGTTTTGCCAGCCAGTTACCGGGATTGACGGGTTTGCCGTTCTTTCGAACCTC
Source organism: Marinobacter sp. (assembly GCA_035705335.1). Taxonomy (GTDB): domain Bacteria; phylum Pseudomonadota; class Gammaproteobacteria; order Pseudomonadales; family Oleiphilaceae; genus Marinobacter. The sequence continues at coordinate 4,206 of DASSWD010000332.1, forward strand.
GAAATAGATGGCCGGGTCCTGGGTGCCACCGGTGCGGCCGGCCAGGGCAATGGTCTCGCCGGCGGCAACCCAGTCGCCCGGGGCGGTGAACAGGCTGCTGCTGTGGCCGTACAGGGTCATGAAACCATCGCCGTGATCAATGATTGTGATCAGGCCAAAGCCCCGCAGCCAGTTGGCGAAAACCACCCGGCCATAATGCACCGCACGGACTTCCGCGCCTTCCTCTGTGTTCATCAGAATGCCGGTGCGCTGCAGCTTGCCGTTAGCGTAGCTGGCCCCGTAGCTGCCGACGATCTCGCCTTCAGCGGGCCAGAGTAGCTGATTTTCCAGCGACGAGAACGGCTGCGCTTCATTTGGTGCCGGAATGCTGGCAATGGCCTCCTGAACCTCTTCAAGCAGTTGCTCGAGGCGCTGGCGGTCGGCTTCCAGTGAGTCGCGCTCGCTGCGGCGGGTGCTGATGTCGGCCTGCAGGGCGGCAAGGACCTGTTCCCGGTCCCGCCGGCTGGCGGTCAGTTCAAGCTGGCGCTGTTCTAGGCTGGCCTCGGTGGTTGCCAGTTCGGTCTGGGTGCGCTGTACGGCGGCACGCGCGGCTTTGAGCTCTCGCAGGCTGGCCTGGAAGGCTTCCAGGCGACGGACGGTGTCCTGGCTCAGGTATTCGTAGTAAGTCATGGTGCGGGCGATCATCGCCGGCTCCACTTCGTTCAGCAGAACCTTGATGGCCGGTGCATCGCCTTCCATCCAGGCGGCCCGGATCTGTTTTTCCAGGCTGGCGCGCTGGGTTTCGAGGGAGCGGGAGAGCGCTTGTTCTTCTTCCCGCAGCTCGGCCAGTCTGGCCTGCTGCTCTTGGGCTTGCTGGCGCAGTGAGCGGCGCTCCCGGGTCAGTTCGCTGATGCGCTTTTCGGTGGTGGCCAGTTGCTGTTCCAGGGACGAGCGGTCTTCCTCGGCGTCTGCCAGCCATTCATTGATGCCGGCGATGCGCTCCTTGAGGGCTTCAACCTGGGCGGGTGTTACCTTGTCCTGGGCAGATGCAGGCGCCGCCTCCAGAATGAGGGCAAGCGCCAGTGCCAGGCTGCGCATGATAGATGCGGGCAAGGCCGGAATCAGCCCAGTGTGACCAGGCTGTGGCCGGTCATCTCCTTGGGCTGCTCAATACCCATCAGGGCCAGCAGCGTGGGCGCGATGTCGCTCAGGCTGCCGTCGTCCTGCAGCTGTACCTGGCGATGGCCGGTGTAGATCAGCGGCACCGGGCCCACGGTGTGGGAGGTGTGGGCCTGGCCGGAGCCGGGGTCGGTCATCTGCTCGCAGTTGCCGTGGTCGGCGGTGATCAGAGCCTCGCCGCCGACTTCGTCCAGGGCTTCCACAACACGCTTCACGCACTTGTCCAGGCATTCGGCTGCCTTGATGGCGGCGTCCAGCTTGCCGGTGTGGCCAACCATGTCGCCGTTGGCGTAGTTGCACACGATCAGGTCGTACTTGCCGCTCTTGATAGCCTCGACCAGCTTGTCGGTGACTTCCGGCGCGCTCATCTCTGGCTGCAGATCGTAGGTCGCGACTTTCGGAGAGGGCACCAGGATGCGGTCTTCGCCTTCGAATGGCGTTTCCAGCCCGCCGTTGAAGAAGAAGGTCACGTGAGCGTACTTCTCGGTTTCGGCGATGCGCAGCTGGGTCTTGCCCTGCTTGGCCATGTACTCGCCCAGACCGTTGGTCAGTTGCTCCGGCGGGTAGGCGCAGGAGGTTTTGATGTCAGCGGCGTACTCGGTGAGCATCACGAAATCGGCCAGTTCCGGGTGCTTGCGGCGGTCAAAGCCGTCGAAGTCCCGCTCCACGAAGGTGCGGGTCATCTCCCGGGCACGGTCGGCTCGGAAATTCATAAACAGCACGGTGTCGCCATCGTTGATGGTGCCTGCCGGCTGGCCGTCCGTGTGGATGTACGTAGCTTTTACAAATTCGTCGTTTTCGCCCCGCTCATAGGCCTGGTCCAGGGCGACCAGTGGATCGGCAGTTGTATACTCGGCTTCACCCAGGGTCATCACGTTGTAGGCGGCTTCCACCCGATCCCAGCGGTTGTCGCGGTCCATGGCATAGTAGCGGCCGACAATGCTGGCAATGCGGCCTACGCCCAGGCTCTTCATCTTGGCGGCGGCTTTTTCCAGGGACGGGCGGGCGCTGCGCGGCGGCATGTCACGGCCATCCAGGAACGCGTGAATGTAGATTTCCTTGGCGCCCCGTGCGGCGGCCAGTTCAGCGGCGGCCAGAATGTGGTCTTCATGGCTGTGCACACCGCCGGGTGACAGCAGGCCCATCAGGTGCACGGCGCGCCCGCTGCTGACGGCTTTGTCGATGGCGCCGCACAGTATCGGGTTTTTTTGAAATTCGCCGTCTTCGAGGTCTTTGTCGATGCGGGTCAGGCTTTGATACACCACCCGGCCGGCGCCCAGGTTCATGTGGCCAACTTCCGAGTTGCCCATCTGCCCCTGGGGCAGCCCGACGAACATGCCCGAGGTGTTGATCAGGGTCTTGGGCTGGTTCTGCCAGAGCTGGTCCCAGAACGGCGTGTTGGCGTTGGAGATGGCGTTATCGTCAGCCGGGTCCCGGTGGCCCCAGCCGTCAAGGATGATCAGTGCAGTGGGCTTTCGCATTACGGTCCTCATCAAGTCCGGAAGCAAAAATTACGTAGTAAAATTACTACAAGTCAAAAAGAGTGTATCTATTTTCGCATTTACTGGCCAGTCCCGTCACCTTCTGTACCGGGGGCAGGCTGTGTATAATCCCGCCAAACTCATTGTCAGGGTACGTTCATGGACCGGCTGTTTGAATTCGTCGTTAACCACTACATTCTGGTGTCTCTCTTTGTTGTGTTGCTCATCGCGATTCTGGTGCTGGAGTCCCGCCGGGGCGGTGCCAAGATTTCCGCTCAGGGCGCGGTTAATCTGATCAACAAAGACGAAGCGGTGGTGGTGGATATCCGTGACCGCAAGGAATTCAACGAAGGGCGTATTACCGGTTCGATCAACATCCCGCTGAACAGCCTGAAAAGCCGCGCCAGCGAACTGAGCAAGTTCAAGGAAAAGCAGATCATTGTGGTGGACAAGATGGGCCAGCACTCGGCCATGGCGGTCAAGCAACTCAATGGTGAAGGATACGCCAACGTTGTCCGGCTGAATGGTGGGATTGCCGACTGGAAAGGCAGCAACCTGCCGCTGGTGAAAAAGTAGCAGGGCTTGATCTCGCGATCGATCTGACGCACTGTTTCACATTACCCGTCGGTGCAGCCCGTTAGACTGTGCCGGCACGCGTGACGATAGCTGAAGATAGCTTTTTTACAAAAACGGGCATTGCCCCGATCTGAAAGAACAAAAGGATGGATCATGGCTGAGAACCAGCAAGCCGCAGGCACCGAGAACCAGAAGCAACCGCAATTCGCCCTGCAGCGCATTTACCTGAAGGACCTGTCCTTCGAGTCCCCGAATTCCCCGGTGGTGTTCCAGGAACCGTGGAAGCCGCAGGTCAATCTGGACCTGAACACTGCCCACAACAAAGTGAGCGACAATCAGTATGAAGTGGTGCTGTCGCTGACCATCACCGCCAAGCTGGGTGAGAAAGTCGCCTACATTGTTGAGATCCAGCAGGCGGGCGTGTTCCTGGTGGCCGGAATTGAAGGGCCGCAGCTGGGGCAGATGCTCGGCGCGTACTGCCCGAACATCCTGTTCCCGTATGCCCGCGAAGCCATCGATGGCATCGTCAACAAGGGCAGCTTCCCGGCCCTGATGCTGGCGCCGGTAAACTTTGACGCGATCTACGCCCAGGCGCTGAAGCGCAAGCAGGAAGAAGCGGCAGGCGAAGCGAAAGAAGA
>DASSWD010000333.1:0-2349 GCA_035705335.1 Marinobacter sp.
CTGCGGCGCCACCGGGAAACCCTGGCCGAGTTGAGCCGGCTGAATGCCCACATGGGCCACGAGGAAGACAGCATCAAACTGCTGATGCAGGGGCTGGAAACCGACAACGGCCTGCCGGACCTGCCGATGCCTCGGGCCTGACCGAGTCAGCCGCGGGGTGCGTACTCCAGTACATCCGAGAAAAACGCCCGCTCCGGCAGGCCCTGCTCCACCAGCGCGTCCATCAGGGCATAGACCATGGCCGGCGACCCACTGGCATGCACTTCCACGTGTTTCCAGTCGGCGCCAGAGGCGAGCACCGCCCTGACCAACTGATCGTGATGGCCGCTCCAGTCGTTGTCCTCGTCGTCGCCGACCACCGGAATAAAGGTGAACGGGGCCCATTCGGACTGCCATTGCCGGGCCAGCGAGCGCAGGTACATGTCTTCCTGTCGGCGCACGCCCCAGAACAGTTTGACGGGCTGATCAAAATCGGTCTCCCGCAGATAGTCCACCAGGCTTTTCATCTGGGCAAAACCAGTACCTGCCGCCACCAGCAGCACCGGCTTGTCCGGCACCGCGCTCAGGCAGGCTTTGCCATGGGGCAATTCCACCGTTACGTCCCGTCCGGACGTCAGGGCATCAATGACTTTCTGAGCCGACACCCACTCCGGCGACGCCTGAATCTGAAGCTCGATATGGTCTTCCGACGGGCTGCTGGCAATGGAGAAATAACACGGGTCAGCATCCGGCAGATTCACCGACAGATACTGGCCCGCGTAAAACGACAGCGACGACCGGTCCGGCAGCGCAAGTTCCACTCGAAACACATCGTGGCTGATGGAGCGAAGGTCCACCACCGTTGCCTGAACCTTGCGCGGCGGATTGTTTCCTGGGGCCATAATGGCGGTTATCTCCCGTTCAGCGTTAGTCAGTGTCAGGTCGGTGGGGGCGTGCCGGCACGGTTTCAATGCCAAGGCTGTCCCAGAGGGCATCTACGCGTTGTTTGACCTCATCGGTCATGGTAATGGCGGTACCCCACTCCCGGTCAGTTTCACCGGGCCATTTGTTGGTGGCGTCCATCCCCATCTTGGAGCCCAGCCCGGACACCGGCGAGGCAAAATCCAGATAATCAATGGGGGTATTTTCCACCAGCGTGGTATCCCTTGCCGGGTCCATGCGGGTGGTGATGGCCCAGATCACGTCTTCCCAGCTTCGGGCGTTAACGTCATCGTCCACCACGATCACAAACTTGGTGTACATGAACTGCCGCAGAAAAGACCATACCCCCATCATCACCCGCTTGGCATGGCCCGGGTACTGTTTCTTCATGGTGACCACGGCCAGCCGATAGGAACAGCCCTCCGGCGGCAGGTAGAAATCGACAATCTCGGGGAACTGCTTCTGCAGGATGGGGATGAACACTTCGTTCAGCGCCACGCCAAGAATCGCCGGCTCATCAGGCGGGCGGCCGGTGTAGGTGCTGTGGTAGATGGGATTCCTGCGATGGGTGATGCGTTCCACGGTAAACACCGGGAACTGGTCCACTTCGTTGTAGTAACCGGTGTGATCGCCAAACGGGCCTTCCGGAGCGGTGTCATCAGGGTAGATAAAGCCTTCCAGAACAATCTCCGCGCTCGCCGGTACCTGCAGGTCACTCAGGCCACACTGCACCAGCTCGGTGCGGCCACCGCGCAGCAGGCCGGCAAAGGCGTATTCCGACAGACTATCCGGCACCGGGGTCACCGCACCCAGAATGGTGGCCGGGTCAGCGCCAAGGGCGACGGCCACCGGGTAGGGTTTGCCAGGGTTGGCCCTGCGGAATTCCTGGTAGTCCAGAGCGCCCCCCCGGTGGCTGAGCCAGCGCATGATCAGCCGGTTGCGGCCGATCAGTTGCTGGCGGTAAATCCCCAGGTTCTGGCGTTCCTTGTGGGGCCCCCGGGTGATCACCAGCGGCCAGGTCACCAGCGGGCCAGCGTCGCCGGGCCAGCAGTGCTGGACGGGAATCTGGTACAGGTCGACCTGGTCTTTCTCGATCACTACGTCCTGGCAGGGTGCGGAGCGCAGCACTTTCGGGTTCATGCGCATGACCTGGCGGAACAGGGGCAGTTTTTCGATGGCGTCTTTGAAGCCTTTGGGGGGGTCGGGTTCTTTCAGGAACGCCAGCAGTTTGCCGACATCCCGCAGCGCGGTGACGCTGTCCTGGCCCATGCCCAGTGCGACGCGGCGGGGCGTGCCGAACAGGTTAGCGAGCACGGGCATGTCGTAGCCTTTGGGGTTTTCGAACAGCAGTGCGGGGCCGCCGGCACGCAGGGTGCGGTCGCAGATTTCGGTCATCTCCAGATGGGGGTCAACTTCGGCGGTGATGCG
>DASSWD010000334.1:0-2280 GCA_035705335.1 Marinobacter sp.
GTGACCGTACGCAGGGCTTCGGCCGTCAGGGTTCGGAACGGACCGCCTGACGCGGTCAGCAAAATACGGGTAATCCCGGCGCCCCGGGGGTCGCGGATCTTGTCCGCGGGCATGCACTGAAAGATGGCGTTGTGTTCCGAGTCGATGGGCAACAACTCCGCGCCGGAGCCCGCCACCGCGTCCATGAACAACTGCCCCGACATCACCAGCGCTTCCTTGTTCGCCAGCAGCACCCGCTTGCCAGCCCGCACCGCCGACAGCGTTGGCGCCAGCCCGGCCGCACCGACGATGGCAGCCATTACCGTATCCACCTTGGGGTCAGAGGCGGCCTCACACAGCCCTGCCTCACCCGCGACCACCCGCACATCCGGCAAATCCGCTAACCGTTCTGCCAGCTGCTCCGCCGCGCGTTCATCTGCCATGACAACCAGTGCCGGCCGGAATTCCCGGCACAGGGTTGCCATTTCCGGAACCCGGGTGCTGGCAGTCAACGCATGGATCGAAAAACGGTCGGGGTGGCGCCGAATCACATCCAGCGTGCTTAGGCCGATGGAGCCTGTGGCTCCCAGAATGGTGATGTGGCGCCGAGACATAGTCACCAGTAACCCGTGGTCAGCCAACCCAGCAGGGACAGCAAAAGGGCGAAGACCGGAATGGCAGCGGTCAGGCTGTCGATACGATCCATTACGCCGCCGTGGCCAGGCAGCAACTGACTGCTATCTTTAATACCGCGAAACCGTTTGAGCATGCTTTCGAGCAGATCGCCCAGCACCGACACCAGGCCGGTGATCAGGCTGGCGACCACCAGAAGCAGGGTCTGTGGGATATCAGCCGACGCCAACGCACTGGCAGCAAGTGCCAGCGCCGCCACGGCCACGACGCCACCCCAGACACCCGCCCAGGATTTAGCGGGGCTGACCCGTGGCGCCAGCTTGGCCTTGCCAAACGCGCGGCCTGCAAAGTAAGCCCCGATGTCAGCCACCCAGACGACGAAAAACACGTAAAGGATCGCCAGCAGATTGTTGCTGACGGTGCCGAACTCGAACCCCCCGGTGCGCAGATGATTCAGGCCCACCCAGGCCGGTAGGAGCACGAACAGGCCCATCACTGCCCTCACAGGCACCGAACCCCAGCCCCCTGACCCGGACGGATAGCGGCTTACCAGCACCAGGCACACAACCCACCAGAGCAATGCAAGCCAGAGAACAGTGATGGCGGGCACATTCAACAGCCCGTAGAGCAACACAGCCACCAACGCCGCATAACCTACACGTCCTGCTTGGCCGCTCAGACCGGACATATTGGCCCATTCCCAGGCGCCAAGGGTAATAATCGCACCGGTAAACAGGGCAAAACCCAGGGGCGGAAGGAAGAAAATGCCACCGATGGCAATCGGTGCCAGAACTAGGGCAGTAATGATTCGGGTTTTCAGCACGGTGTCTGTCGCTATGTCGTTATTGTTGTGCAGCACGGGCGGCAATCTGATCGTCGGTCTGGCCAAAGCGTCGCTGGCGGCGGGCATAGGCTGCAAGCGCCGCTTTCATCTCGTCGATCTTGAAGTCCGGCCAGTAGACGTCGGAAAAATAGAACTCAGTGTACGCCAGATGCCAGAGCAGAAAGTTGCTGATACGCTGTTCGCCCGCCGTTCGAATCATCAGATCAGGCATGGGTAGCTCGCCAATGCTTAGATGCTGCTGGATCAGATCATCGGTGATGTCTGAGGGCTCAAGAACACCCGCCCGGACTTTTTCGGCCACCTGCCGGGTGGCCTGGGTGATATCCCAGTGGCCGCCGTAGTTGGCGGCGATGACCAGGGTCATACCCGTGTTGTCAGCAGTCAGCGCCTCGGCCTTTGCCATGCGTTCCTGCAGGACCGGGCTGAAGGCACTGCGGTCGCCGATGATCCGGAGCCGAAGATTGTTGCGGTGCAACTTTCGAACCTCCCGCTCCAGCGCAATCAGGAACAGACGCATCAGGGCCGAGACTTCATCTTTCGGGCGCCGCCAGTTCTCGCTGGAAAAAGCAAACAGCGTCAGCACCTCGACGCCCTCGCGCGCGCAGGTTTCCACCACGGCCTTCACGGCTTCAACACCGGCCTTGTGCCCAGCCACTCCTATCAACCGATGAGCCTTGGCCCAGCGGTTGTTGCCATCCATGATAATGGCCACGTGCCGGGGGCGGTTGTCGGCCGCCACCGGGATATCCGCGGTTACTTGTCCCGTCATGCAATCCTCTGTTCGGCGAACCTGCCCTGCCCGCCTGATCCGGTTCTGAATGGCC
>DASSWD010000335.1:0-7492 GCA_035705335.1 Marinobacter sp.
GGCCGCATCTACGGCTATAACAACCTGCCGGTCACCGAGCCGACCGGGTCCCTGGGCCTGCGCGCCCGGGAAGAGGCGGTTCGCCCGTTGTCGGCGATTCGCCAGCACTTTGTCAGCCAGGGCTATCAGGAAGCGGTGACCTACAGCTTCGTCGACCCCAAAGTGCAGGAGCTTATCGATCCAGAGCGTCAGGGTATTGCACTGGCCAACCCGATTTCGGCAGATCTATCGGTGATGCGCACGACCCTGTGGAGTGGCCTGCTCAAGACGGTCGCCCATAACCAGAACCGGCAGCAGCCGCGCATTCGCCTGTTCGAGACCGGTCTGCGTTTTGTGCAGCAGGGCGACCGGATTGATCAGCAGCCCATGCTGGCCGGCGTCGTCGTGGGTGGCCAAACCGCTGAAAACTGGGTCAACGGTCGCAGAACGGCGGATTTCTTTGATGTAAAAGGAGAACTCGAAAGTCTGTTCCGCCTGCTGGGCATTGAAGTGGCCTTCGTGGCGGGCCAGCACCCGGCGCTGCACCCGGGCCAGACCGCGGAACTGCTGCGTGACGGCGAGCATGTCGGCTGGCTGGGCACGTTGCACCCACAAGTTCAGAAAAATCTTGAACTTAATGGCACGACTCTGATGTTTGAGCTATTCTTGAATTCGATCGTTTCCGGATATGTGCCTAATTTCAAAGATATTTCAAAATTCCCGGAAGTTCGTCGGGATTTGGCTATCCTTATCGGGAGCGATGTGGCGTTCGCCCAGGTTGAGCATGTAGCCCGTAAACAGGCCGGCGAACACCTCACAGCGTTGCGTGTGTTTGATGTGTATGAAGGCGAAAGCCTGGGTGAGGGCAACCGTAGCCTGGCTGTCAGTCTTTTCTGGCAGCATCCGGAACGCACGCTCAACGAAGACGAAGTGCATTCCCTCTTCACGGGTGTCATCGACGCCCTGAATGAAGAGCTGGGGGCAACACTGAGGAGTTGACAGATGGCGGCTTTGACGAAAGCGGATATGGCGGAGCGCTTGTACGAGGAATTGGGCCTCAATAAGCGGGAAGCCAAGGAAATGGTGGAAGCTTTCTTCGATGAAATCAGAGGCGCACTCAGCCACAACGAACAGGTGAAGTTGTCAGGCTTTGGCAATTTCGATCTCAGGGACAAGAAGCAGCGGCCGGGACGGAACCCGAAAACGGGGGAAGAAATTCCCATCAGTGCACGGCGGGTGGTTACGTTTCGACCTGGACAAAAACTGAAACAGAAAGTGGAAGCGTATGCTGGAACCCAGTCATAACAACGAACTCCCGACGATTCCGGGGAAGCGTTATTTCACGATCGGCGAAGTGGCGGAACTCTGTGCGGTAAAAGCCCACGTATTGCGCTATTGGGAACAGGAGTTTCCCCAACTGTCGCCGGTGAAGCGCCGTGGCAACCGCCGGTATTACCAGCGGGCAGACGTCATCACCATCCGCCAGATTCGCAGCCTGCTTTACGATCAGGGCTACACCATCGGCGGGGCCAAGCAGAAACTCAGCAGCTCCGAGGTAAAGGATGACACCTCTCAGTACAAGCAGTTGATCCGCCAGATGATTACCGAACTTGAAGAAGTGCTGGATGTGTTGAACGCCCCGGTCCGCTGACCGGGGTTTTCGTTTCAGGGTCTGCCCATCATCCCTTCAGGTACAACCGGTGCACCAGCCGGGCGATCTGTTCCGCGGTGGCTGCCAGGTTGTCCGCTGCCTGGGCGTAGGCGCTTGCCAGGTCCATGGGTGCAGGGGTAATTGAAAAAGCCGCCGTCAACCCCTGCTTATGCAGGTCCGCCAGATTGCCACCAACTTTTCCGCCAAGCCCGATAACCGGAACCTGATATTTCTGGGCCAGCCCCGCAACACCGGCCGGTGTTTTGCCGTAGGCGCTCTGGGCGTCGATGGCGCCTTCCGCTGTGATCACCAGATCGGCTGTCTGAACCTGCTGCTCCAGTTGGACCGTCTCCATCACCAGCTCAATGCCGGGCTTCAGATCCGCCCCCAGGATGCCGGCGACCATGCCGCCAATGCCTCCGGCTGCGCCGCTGCCGGCAAAGCCATCAATGGCGAAACCCTCAATGTTTGCCAGTTGGGCGAAGTGGGCCAGGTTCCTGTCCAGTAACTTCACCTGATCTGCCGTGGCCCCTTTCTGCGGGCCGAACACGGCAGCTGCGCCCCGTTCACCGGTCAGCGGGTTATTGACGTCGCAGGCAACGACCATTTGCACGCCGGCAAGGCGATCAATGGCCGGTTGCAAATCCAGAAAAGCCAGCCTGGCGAGCCCTTCCCCGCCCGGAGGAACATCCAGACCGTCAGCATCCAGAAGCCGCGCACCCAGAGCCTGCAGAATGCCCGCGCCGCCATCGGTGGTGGCACTGCCGCCCAGACCCATGATCAAGGTGTGCGGGCGATGAGCGAGGGCGGCGAGCATCAATTCACCTGTGCCACGGCTGGAGGCCCGCAGGGCGTCCCGTGCATCGTCCGGCACACAGTGCAGCCCGCTGCCCTCAGCCACTTCGATAATGGCAATGCCACCGTTGTCCACCAGCCCATAACGTGCCGTCACCGGACTTCCGAGTGGGCCGGCAACCGATACCGCCTTCAGCTGGCCTTGCCGGGCCTCGGTCAGGGCGGCGGTGGTGCCCTCGCCGCCATCCGCCAGGGGCACCAACACAATGTCGTCGTCCGGCGCGGCCCGTCGCCAGCCGTCGGCGATGGCTTCAGCCACCTGTGCGGCGGTCAGGCATTCCTTGAATGAATCCGGGGCTATCACCACTCTCATGATGTCGTGCCTTCCTTTCGCTGCATACGCGTTCAAAAAATTCACCCTAACCCTGATCCTTGACGTTTTCCATCACCACGAACGTGCTGGTTTGCAGAACGTGGGGCAAGTTGGAAATCTGTTCTCCCAGCACTTGTCGATACTCGGTCATATCGCGGGTGCGGATCTTCAGCAGGTAGTCGAAATTACCAGCGATCATGTGGCACTGTTCTACGGAGGATATGGTTCTGACCGTCTCATTGAAAGCGGTCAGTGCTTTGCTGCTGGTGTCGTTGAGGGTGACCTGAGTAAATGCCACGTGCGACATGCCCAGCTTGGTCTGGTTGACCATGGCGGTGTAGCCGGTGATGTAGCCCTGTTCCTCCAGCCGGCGCATGCGCACCTGGCAGGGAGTTTTCGACAGCCCCACACGGGATGCCAGGTCGGTGACGGTGATGCGCCCGTTCTTCTGGAGCTCCCGGACAATGGAAAGGTCGATTCTGTCGAGATCCGCCATGGCTGCTATCCTTTAGGATGTCGTTTGTTTCAGGAGTTATAAGTATAAACGCCTTATATTATCTTTTTTTAAGGTCAATGGTCAGAATTTATGGGCTCAATTAGGGAAAAAAGTAAACCGAAGCGAGTATGAATAGGTAAATCGAACAGCCGGCCTTCGTTAAAATTTGGTCAGCATTCCAACAACGAGGAGGTACAACCATGAGTTCTCAGCAAGCCGTGGTAACAGAGCTCAGCGAACTGCGTCAGGCCGTTCGCCGGAACTATCTGGCGGACGAGCATGAAGTAATTCACCGGCTGATTGCTGAGGCAGGGTTGTCAGCGGAAGAGCGCAAAGCCATTTCTGCCCGTGCGGCGGAGCTGGTCCGCGACGTGCGCAACAGTGCGCGCCCCACCATCATGGAGAAGTTCCTCGCGGAATATGGCCTGACCACCAAAGAAGGCGTCGCGCTCATGTGCCTGGCTGAAGCGCTGCTTCGGGTGCCAGACAATCTGACCATTCACGACCTGATTGAAGACAAGATCACGTCGGGCAACTGGGGTGCCCATGTCGGCAGGGCCAAGTCGGGCATGATCAACTCCGCCACCGTGGCGTTGCTGATGACCAGCAACCTGTTGAAAGACTCCGAGCGCCAGAGCGTGGGTGAGACCCTGCGCAAGCTGATCAAGCGCCTGGGTGAGCCGGTGGTCCGCACTGTCGCCAACCAGGCGATGAAAGAAATGGGCCGTCAGTTCGTGCTCGGCCGAAACATTGAGGAAGCCCAGGAGCGCGGCAAGGCCCAGGAGGCCCGCGGCTACACCTACTCCTATGACATGCTGGGTGAGGCCGCCCGCACCGACGCCGACGCCCAGCGTTACTATCAGGCATACTCCAACGCCATCGATAGCATTGCCAAGCGCTGCGAAGGCGATGTGCGCACCAACCCGGGGATTTCCGTCAAGCTGTCAGCTCTGCTGGCCCGTTACGAGTACGGCCACAAAGAGCGGGTGATGAACGAGCTGATGCCCCGGGCGCTCAAGCTGGCCAAAAAAGCGGCCGCGGCGAACATGGGCTTCAACATCGATGCCGAGGAGCAGGATCGCCTGGATCTTTCCCTGGATGTGATCGAAGCCATTCTGAAGGATCCGGAACTCAAGGGCTGGGACGGCTTTGGTGTGGTGGTGCAGGCTTTCGGCAAGCGCGCTTCCCAGACCCTCGACTACCTTTACCGTCTTGCTGAGAAACTGGACCGCCGCATTATGGTCCGGCTGGTCAAGGGCGCCTACTGGGATGCCGAGATCAAGCGTGCCCAGGTGATGGGCCTGAGCGATTTCCCGGTGTTCACCCGCAAGGCCTGCAGTGACGTGTCCTATCTGGCCTGTACCCGCCAGTTGCTGAACATGACCGACCGGATTTACCCCCAGTTTGCCACCCACAACGCCCATTCGGTATCCGCAGTGCTGGAACTGGCCCGGGGGCTGGACAAGTCAACGTTTGAATTCCAGCGCCTGCACGGTATGGGCGAATCCCTGCACGATCAGGTCATTGAAGACAGCGGGGTGCCCTGCCGCATCTACGCGCCGGTCGGCGCCCACAAAGACCTGCTGGCCTACCTGGTCCGCCGTCTGCTGGAAAATGGCGCTAACAGCTCCTTCGTGAACCAGATCGTTGATACCCGCATCACCCCGGAAGAGATCGCCAAAGACCCGATCGATGTGGTCGAAAAGCTCGGCCGCAACCTGGCCAGCAAGGCCATTGTGCACCCGTCGAAAATTTTTGGTGAGCATCGCCGTAACTCCAAAGGCTGGGACATCACCGACCCGGTGACCCTGGCGCAAATCAATGAAGGCCGGGGCCGTTATAAAACCCATCAGTGGGAAGGTGGCCCGGTATTCGCGGGCGCTGCCAGCGGCGGGGACCTGGTTGAAGTTCGTAACCCCGCTGACCCGGATGACCTGGTCGGCCACATCACCCATGCCTCCGAGGCAGACGTGAATGCCGCGCTGGACGCCGCTCAGGACGGATTTCGCCAGTGGTCTGCGGTGTCCGCTGAGGACCGCGCGGCGATTATTCGCCGGGTGGGTGACCTGCTGGAAGAGAACGTGCATGAGCTGTTCGCCCTGACCACCCGTGAGGCCGGCAAATCGTTGCTGGACGCAGTGGCCGAGATCCGCGAGGCGGTGGATTTCGCCATGTTCTACGCCAACGAAGGCATTCGCTACAAAGACGCCGGCCAGGCCCGGGGCGTGATGTGCTGCATCTCGCCCTGGAACTTCCCGCTGGCGATCTTCGCGGGCCAGATCCTTGCCAACCTGGCGGCTGGCAATGCCGTAGTCGCCAAGCCAGCCGAACAGACGTCTCTGCTGGCCGTGCGGGCGGCCGAGCTGATGCACGAAGCTGGCGTGCCCAGGGCTGCGATGCAACTGTTGCCGGGCACTGGCAAGACTGTGGGGGCCGCGCTCACCTCCGATGCCCGTGTCACAGGCGTATGCTTCACCGGCTCCACCGCCACCGCGCAGATGATCAACAAGGCCATGGCCGAAACCATGTCGCCGGATGCGCCCCTGGTGGCTGAAACCGGCGGCATGAACGCAATGATCGTGGATTCCACCGCGCTGCCGGAGCAAGTGGTTCGGGATGTGCTGGCGTCGTCTTTTCAGAGTGCCGGCCAGCGTTGCTCCGCCTTGCGCATGTTGTACGTTCAGAAAGACATCGCCGATAACCTGCTGGAAATGCTCTACGGCGCCATGGAAGAACTGGGTATTGGTGATCCCTGGTTGCTGTCCACCGATGTCGGCCCGGTGATCGATGAAATTGCCCGCAAGAAGATCACCGACCACTGCAGCAAGTACGAGCAACAGGGCAAACTTCTGAAGAAGCTGAAGGTGCCGGCCAAGGGGCTGTTCGTGTCCCCCGCGGTGCTGAGCGTCAGCGGTATTGAAGAACTGGAAGAAGAGATCTTTGGGCCGGTGCTGCATGTTGCGACGTTTGAAGCCAAAGACATCGACAAGGTGGTGGATGCGATAAACGCCAAGGGTTATGGCCTTACGTTCGGCATTCACAGCCGGGTGGACAGCCGCATTGAGCACATTGTCAGCCGGATCAAAGTGGGCAACACCTACGTCAACCGCAACCAGATCGGTGCGATCGTGGGCTCCCAGCCGTTCGGGGGCGAAGGCCTGTCTGGCACCGGCCCGAAAGCCGGGGGCCCGCAGTACGTGCGCCGGTTCATCAAAGGTGAAACCATTGAGCGGCGGTCCCAGTCAAGCGACCGGGTGCTGGGTGCCGACAAGGTCCAGAAACTGATCGACAAGGCCTCCGGTATCAAGGTCCCTGCGCCAGAGGGTCGGCAGGCGGCGCTTAAGCCCTATTTCGGTGCCGTGCCTGCACCGCTGGATAGCGGCTATGAAGCCATGCCGGGGCCAACCGGTGAGCAGAATCACCTGTCGTGCCATGCGCGCGGCGTGATCCTGTGTGCCGGCCCGGATACCGAATCTGCGGTGGAGGCTGCGGGTGTTGCTCTGTCTCAGGGTAATCGGGCTGTGGTGGTGGCGCCGGGGGTTGAGAAAGCCCTGGCGGATGCCCTCAAGGCCGGGCTGCCGCTGGTAGCGATGGACGGCGTGCTGGACCCAGACGCTCTGATCCAGCTCAGCGACTACACCGCTGTGGTCAGTGTTGCCGAAAAAACCCTGCTCAAGCAGTACCGTCACGCCCTCGCCAAACGGGATGGCGCGCTGCTGCCGCTGATCACCGAGCATATGCTGGACCAGCGCTATGTGATTGAACGGCACCTGTGTGTCGACACCACCGCAGCGGGCGGCAATGCCAGCCTGATTGCGTCGTCAGAGTAGGGCGGACGACAAGACCGGACAAAGGAAGGGGCAGTTGCCGCTGCCCCGAACTTCGATGGCGAATCAGCACATCGCTGTCGGTCGCCCTGGAAAAGTGGCTGTCAGCGAATAATCCCGGCCGCAACGCGTATTCTGTAGACGGGCCCCGAAAATATCACTACTGTAGATGAATGCCGTTCTAAAGGCCCTGTCTTGTATGACAACCCCAGCCAGATCATGTTGTGTGCCTGACCGCACATCCGCCCCAGCGTTCATTGCCATAGCCGAGTTTTTCTGACGGTTACAAACGTTAGCAGTACTCGCTCGTCGCTTTACCCGTTATTTGCAAACCCGAAATCCCGTTCATAAGGAAGATACGCTTTAAAGCA
>DASSWD010000336.1:0-7327 GCA_035705335.1 Marinobacter sp.
CAGTTGCAGGTAGACCCCGAACTCGTTCTGCCGGTCGAAAAACCGACGGGTGAACCGCTGACGAGCTGACAAATCCACCTCCAGCCGACTATTCTTATGGGCGAAAGTGCCGGTAAACACCGGTTTGCCCGAGCCGCTGCATAAGGAGAAGTCCGTGGCCCAGAGCCAACCACGCCGCCGCATCCCCGGGATTATGGGTTTCATTGCCCTGGGGTTGCTGGCGCTTTACGCCATCGCAGGTTTTCTGATTCTGCCCTGGTGGCTGGAACGCACCCTGCCCGAACAGCTTGCTGAACGGATGGGGTGGAACGCCAGCGTGGCATCGGTCAGTGCCAACCCTTTCACGCTGGCACTGGAGCTGGAGCAGTTCAGCGCTGCCGACCCCGACGGCGAGCCGGTTGCCGCGTTTGAACACCTGCGAGTCAATCTCAATCTGTTGCAGGGGCTTCGGGGCATCGTGGGTTTCGAGGAAGTCATCCTGACCGAACCCGATATCCGCCTGGACCTGCTGCAAAACTACGACCTGAATTACCTGCGAGACTGGCGTAACGCCAATCCTCCATCGGCAGCGGCCGCAACGCCTGCCGAAGACCCCGCAGGTGAGCCCCTGAAACTGTATTTTGGCCAGTTGGCTGTGCTTGGTGGCGAGCTGCGCCTGCGGGACTACTCCCAGGGCGAGCTGGCGGAATTCCGCGTGGCGCCGCTGGACCTCACCATCAATGACCTGTCGACCTGGAGCCGTGACGACAGTGACAGCGCGTATTCCGTCACCGCCGCTGTTGGCGAACAGACTCTGGTCTGGGAAGGCGAGCTGAGCCTGGCACCGCTGTATTCCCGGGGCCACTTTACCCTGAGCGACGTTCAACACGACACCCTTGCGCACTTTCTGGGTCCTTATCTGCCCTGGCAACTGCGCGATGGTACGGTCACCCTGGAGTCCCGTTATGAACTCGCCGGCGGTGACCGCTTCGAGCTGATCACCTCCGAGGGCCGGATTGCCCTGTCGGATCTGGCGATGGCACTGCAGCCGGGGGACGAGGAGCCGGCACTGACCACCGCCAGCCTGACGGTCGAAGGTCTGGGCTTTGATCTGACCGGCCGGGAGGCGACCGTCGGCATGTTGCAGGTGGAGCGGCCAAGCCTGGCGGTGGTCCGTAACGGCGAGGGCAATCTGGACTGGCTGGCAAACCTGTCCCAGGGTGATGACTCCGGCGCTGACTCCGGGCCCGCTCCGGATGACGACGCCGGGCGGTTTCGCTGGTCGGTTCAGGGCATTGACATCGTTGACGGTGAGCTACACTGGCGGGATGAGGTGCCGGAGACTCCGGCACAGCTGACATTGACCGATCTTGACATCAGCCTTGGCGGTTTGTCCCACCGTCTTGAGGAACCGGTGTCCTATGAACTGTCGTCGGCATTGGCCAGTGGTGGCCAGATTCAGGCCAACGGCCAGTTTACGCCGCAGCCCTTTACCTTCGAGGCCGCACTGTCTGGCAGCGGGCTGGCGCTGGCGGTGATGGAGCCCTATCTGCAACTTGGCACCCGGCTGTCGGTGACCGGCGGCACACTGTCGTTTGACGGCAACCTGGATCTGGATGGCCAGAAAGATCCGATGACCGGCACCTTCAGCGGCACCGCCGAGGTCAGCAATCTGGATGTCCGGTTGCCGGGCGAGGACGGCGAGCTGATCTCATGGGACACTTTGCAGCTGGCGCCCATCGAATACAATCTGAGCCCGGCGCGCCTCGAGATCGGCACTGTCCGGCTGGCAAACCCGAGGGTTTCGGTGCTGCGCAATGCTGAGGGCGTGCACAATCTGGCGCGGATCACCAAACCGCAGCCTGGACCCCAGTCCGAATCCGGAGCTGGTCCGGCGACCGCCAGAACCGACGAACAGGGCACCGGGAACGAACAACCCGGCTTCATTTTCCGCATCGGTGAACTGCAGCTCGACAGCGCTTATCTTGGCTACACCGATCGCACCCTGTCACCGCCGTTTTCCACTGCGCTCGAGGAACTGAGCGGGTCAGTCACCGGCATCAGTAACGTGCCACCGCAGGAAGGCCGTGTTTCGGTCACCGGCCAGCTCGCGGGCGGTGCGCCGGTGACGTTGGAGGGTTCGCTCGGCGCTTTGGGCAGCGATGAAACCAGTACCCTGACCCTGTCCACCGAAGACCTGTCACTGCCGGCGCTGTCGCCCTATTTCGGTCGCTATCTTGGCTATGCCGTTGACAGTGGCAAGCTCGCCCTTGATCTGCGTTATCAAATCACCGGCACCCGGCTGGAGGCCAGTAACGAAGTCATTCTGGACCGGATGACCCTGGGCCAGGCGATGGCCAGTGACCAGGCGGTCAATGCTCCGGTCAAGCTTGGCCTGGCCCTGCTCACCGACCGCAGCGGTGTGATTGATGTGAACCTGCCGATTTCCGGCGATCTGTCCGACCCGCAGTTCAGCGTCGGGCAGATTGTCATGCGGGCCTTCGTAAACCTGCTGGTGAAAGCGGCCACCTCGCCGTTCACCATGCTGGGTTCGTTGGCAGAACTGGCGGGTTTCTCCGCCGACGAACTGGGTCAGGTCAGTTTTGTGCCCGGCAGTGTGGAACTGGCCCGCGGTGAGGCCGACAAACTCTCCGCCCTGGGCAAAGCGCTGCGGGAGCGCCCGGACCTGCTGCTGAACATTCGCGGTGCGGCAGCACCCGAGGCCGACGGCCTGTCGCCGGAGGCACTGGGCCAGCTGGCGGCCGAGCGGGGGCGGGCGCTGCGTCAGCTTCTGGCAGACACCCAGAACGTGCCTGGTAACCAGCTGTTCCTGCTGGACCCGTCCCGCAATGCCCAGGTGGACGAGCAGGGCCGAGTGATTGTGCCCTTTTCCCTCGACGTGCGCTGATTCAACCATCGGAACCTGTTTCATGAGCCAAGCCACCGCGGCCAGCCATTTCTTTGCCTACATCTCCCGCCTGCGCTGGATCAAACGCTGGGGGCTGATGCGTAACGCCATTGAGGAAAATGTCGCTACCCACTCCTGGGAAGTGGCCACCCTGGCCCATGCCCTGGCGCTGATCCGTAATCAGCGGTTTGGCGGACAGGTAAATGCCGACCGCATTGCCGCCGCCGCGCTCTACCACGACGCCACCGAGGTGATCACCGGCGATATGCCCACGCCGGTAAAGTACCATTCCCGGGTGATGCGAGAGGCGTTCGGCGATATTGAGCACAAGGCCGAGGAAGAACTGCTATCCCTGTTACCCGCCGAGTTGCAGGGCGCCTTTGCACCCTACGTTCGGGAATCCCGGCTGGCGGTTGAGGAAAAGGAACTGATCAAGGCCGCGGACCGGCTGTCGGCCTGGCTCAAATGCCGGGCTGAACTGCGCGCCGGCAACCCCGAATTCGCGCCGGCAGAGAGGCAGATCCGGGCGCGATTGCGAAGTGAGGGTTTGCCCGAAGTGGCGTACTTCCTCGAGGTGTTCGCCCCGGGTTACGACGAACCCCTGGACAACCTGCTGGGCGACTGACCGGGGCGTCGAAGTCAGTGTCGAAGGCCTCATCAAGACTGAGACCGGCAGAATGGTGGGCCCGGCCACCGGGCTGTCTATTTTACAACCAGATCTTCCGGTTTATACTCAGACGCTGATCCAGGGAAGACTCAGCATGACCAAGCCAAATCACCCCGATCTGGGCGCGACGCTGGAACTCAGTCGCTCAGGTTTACGGGATTACCATCGCCGCTCCCTCACCCGGCTGCTGTTTCTGGCAACAGGCACCGCCCTGGTGGCTTTTGCCATTCTGCAGGTGTTCAACGGCTTTCCCTGGCTCGCCGCATTTGAACTGGCCTCTTCGGCCCTGCTGTTCTTTGGCGCCTGGCGCCTGCCGGGTAGTGCTCATCTGCAACGCTGGATCTACGGCTACCTCATCGCCGCGTTCAGCTTTTTCCTGGCCATCATGCTGTTACCCGAGGCCTCCACCTCGGCGTTTGTCTGGGTTCTGATGATGCCGGTGCTGGCCTATCTGCTTCTGGGCCGGCGTGAAGGGTTTCTGCTGAGCCTGCCGTTCATGCTGGTGGGTGGGCTTGTGTATTTCCGGTTTCTGGGAGAAGTCGGCTCTGCCCACGTGATGATCGATCTGCTGAATATGATCCTGTGTGGCGCATTGATGCTGGTGTTCATGCACATGTACGAGGTCCGCCGTGAGGAGGCGGAGCAGCGCCTGGTGGACATGGCCCAGACCGACGCGCTCACGGGCCTGGCTAACCGCGCCAGTTTCCAGGCCACGCTGTTCCGCACCATTGCCGAATGCGAGCGCAGCGGCAGCGGTTTTGCGCTGGTGATGATGGACCTGGACCATTTCAAACTGGTCAATGACACCCTGGGGCATGACGCCGGGGACTATGTGCTGCGGGAGATCAGCCACTGCCTTACGGAGCGCCTGCGAGTGACAGACTTTGTGGGTCGGCTTGGTGGTGAAGAGTTTGGTCTGATCCTGCGGGACGTGAAACCGGCGGACGCCGTTGACCTGATGGAAGAGCTACGCGAACGCATTGCCGACCGGCAGATGCAGTACGGTGAAGCCGAGATTCGCGTAACGGCCTCTTTCGGCGTGGCCCAGTGGCCGGAACACGGCCGCTCGGCGGAAACCCTCACCTGTGTTGCCGACCGCTGCCTGTACATTGGCAAGCGGGCGGGGCGTAACCGGGTGGCGCCGGCCGGCATGGCCTGGGAGCCCCGGCCGGGCGCCAGGGCTGCCACCGTCTGACCGCCCCAGCACTTCCCCGGGGTTGTGTTTGCCGCGTGTACCCCCATGATAGCCTTCAGGAATTCACCCTTTTCATGGCAAAGGACACCACCCTATGACCGAACGACCGGATACCCATAGCAAGATCATTGGCTACCTGCTCTGGATCTTCGGATTCCTCGGCTCCCACCGGTTCTATTACGGCAAGCCGATCACCGGCACCATCTGGTTCTTTACCCTAGGCCTGTTCTTCATCGGCTGGATCATCGACCTGTTCCTTATTCCTGCAATGGACAGGGAGGCGAATTACCGTTTTCAGGACGGCCAAATCAGCTTCAACGTCAGTTGGATTCTGTTGACCTTCCTTGGCGTGTTTGGCGTGCACCGGATGTACATGGGCAAATGGATTACCGGCATCATCTACCTGTTCACCGGCGGTCTGTTCCTGCTGGGTGTGCTCTACGATTTCTGGACCCTGAACAGCCAGATCAGCGAACGCAACCGGGCAGACAGCTTGCGCTAACCTTTACCGTTCGGGTCCGCGCAGGGCTTGCACCGCCACTTCGAGGGACCCGGCGCTGGCGTCACTGGCGGCCACCGGCGGTGCCGCCAGCAGATGAATCCGGGACCAGAAGCGCCTGGGCAAATGGCTGAACGCCGGCCCGCCGCAATGACTGAAAAAGCTGCCCCACAGGCCCCGCAGCGCCATGGGCACCACCGGCACCGGTCGCCGCTCCAGAATCCGATCGACGCCGGGCTTGAAGGTGTCGATGTTCCCGTCTTTGGTCAGTTTGCCCTCGGGGAAGATGCACACAACGTGGCCGGCGGCCAGCTCCTCATCAATGCGGTCGAACGCGGCCTCGTAAATCTCCGGTACTTTCGATTTCGGGCCAATCGGTATGGTTTTCGCCAGCCGGAAGAAGCTGCCCATCACCGGGGTGGCGAAAATGTTGTGGTCCATCACAAAGCGCACCGGCCGGCGCACCGCACCGGCGATCACCAGTGCGTCCATGTAAGACACATGGTTGCACACCAGCAGCACCGGGCCCTCTTCCGGTATCCGGTTCAGGTCGTGGTGGGTAACCCTGTAAATGGTGTGGGACAGCACCCAGATCACAAACCGCAGAGCAAAGTCCGGCACCTGCTGGTACACGAACGCCGCCACCATCAGGTTCATGATCGACAGCACCAGGAAGAATTCGGGAATAGTAAGCCCGAACACACCCAGCATCAGCATCGCCAGCAGGGCGCTGACCACCATGAACAACGCATTGAAGACGTTGAGCGCAGCAATCACCCGGGCCCGGGTGGCCGGTGGGGCTTCCTGCTGCACATAGGCGTAAAGCGGTACGATAAACAGCCCGCCAAAAATACCGATCCCGAGCAAATCAATTGCCACCTGGCGGTAGTGCGGGTCGGTGATGATCAGCCACCAGTCAGACGGAATCGGCTGCTCCGGCATGTTGAAATACAGATCAATCCCGAAAAAACTCAGCCCAAGCGAGCCAATGGGCACAATGCCCAGCTCGATCCGGTGCCCGGACAGCCGTTCACAGGCAATGGAGCCGGCGGCAATGCCGATGGTGAAAATGGCCAGCAGAATGGTGACCACGGTTTCATCGCCCAGAAGGTGGGTCTTGGCGAAATTGGGGAACTGGGTCAGATAGGCCGCGCCGAGAAACCAGAACCAGGAAATGGCCATGATGCTCAGGAACACATTGTGTTTTTCCCGGGCAATCGCCATCAGCTTCCAGGTTTCCGCCAGCGGCCGGAAACGGATGCGCAAATCCGGCGCCGCGGCCTCCGCCCTGGGCACTCGCCACGCCGCCACCAGGCCGATCACCGCCAGCAGCGCCACGGCTACCGCGATCACCGGCCCGGGCACCGGGGCCTTCATCATCACCCCGGCCATCAGGGTGCCCACCAGAATGGCCACAAAGGTGCCCATCTCCACCAGCGCGTTGCCGCCCACCAGCTCCGATTCCCTCAGCGCCTGGGGCAGAATCGCGTACTTGACCGGCCCGAAAAACGCCGACTGAACGCCGGTCAGGAACAGCAGCAGAAACAGCACCTCATACCAGCCAAACCAGAGCCCGACCGCAGCGGTGCCCATGATCACCACCTCGGCGAACTTGATCCAGCGGATCACCGCGGATTTTTCAAACCGGTCCGCCACCTGGCCAGCAATGGCCGAGAACAGGAAAAAGGGCAGAATGAACAGCATGGCCGCCAGATTGACCACCACATCCGCCGACAACCCGAACAGCCCGCCGACGCTGTAAGTCACCAGCAAAAGCAGGGCGTTCTTGAACAGATTGTCGTTGAAGGCCCCGGCAAACTGGGTGACGAAAAATGGCAGGAACCGGCGCTCCGATAACAGGCGAAACTGGCTGTGATCTTCCATAATCCAAGGCATTTCCTGAGGGGATTGCCGCAGACTATACGCCGCTCCCGGGGTGGTCAAGCGCCGGCGCTGTTACCGCTCGAGCAGCCTTCAGGCGGCAACCAACGCGGCCTGTGTCACCGGTACCTCCAGCCGGATCTGCTCGCCGTCCAGCAACACCGGGTACACCTTCACGCCCACGCTCTCGTCCTCCAG
>DASSWD010000337.1:0-3244 GCA_035705335.1 Marinobacter sp.
GGGCGGTTTACCGTCCTTGCTGAATTTCTTGCCCGGTGCACCCTTGCGGAATCCACCTTTGCCGGGAGGCGGGCCTTTGCGGTCGCGGCGTGGCGCGGCGGCAGAGACTTCCGGCAGGGCTTCTGGCTGTTCCAGCGGCAGAGAGTCCGGCTGCGAGGCCTCCAGCAGGCAGGCCAGGGCGCCGGCTACGGCGGCGATGTCGAGCTCATTGCGCTCGGCAATGTCGTCCAGCAGGGCGATGGCTTTGGCGCTGCGCGGGTCGTCCATGAAACCCAGCAACTGGGCTTCGAACTGCTCTACCCGCATTTTCTGCAGAGCCGCCGGTGATGGCAGCTGGTACGGCTCCATCGGAGAATTGGTCGCGCGCTCAAGCGTACGCAGCCAGCTGCGTTCACGGGGCGTGACCAGTAGGATGGCCTTGCCGGCCCGGCCAGCGCGACCGGTGCGGCCAACGCGGTGGATGTAGGCTTCGGTGTCGTAGGGCACGTCGTAGTTGATCACGTGGGTGATCCGGGGCACATCCAGGCCGCGGGCGGCGACGTCGGTGGCGATGATGATGTCTTTTTTGCCGCGCTTGAGGTCTTCTACCGTCTGCTCACGCTGGCGCTGGTTCAGATCGCCGCTCAGGGGCGCAACTGCGTGGCCGCGGGCCGACAGTTTCTCCGCCAGCAGGGTAGTTTCGGCCTTGGTTCGCACGAAGATGATGGAGGCGTCGAACGGCTCCACTTCCAGGATGCGGGTCAGGGCATCGAGCTTGCGCTCGGCGTAAACCGGCAGCACGAACTGCGCAATGCGCTCCACCGTGCGTGTTTCGCTTTCGATGCGCACTTCGGTGGCGTTTTTCAGATAGGTTTGCGCGACTTTCTTGATCTGCGGCGGCATGGTCGCGGAGAACAGGGCACGCTGACAGGTATCTGGGGTTTTTGACAGAATCGCTTCGACGTCGTCAATAAAGCCCATGCGCAGCATTTCGTCGGCTTCGTCCAGAACCAGGGCTTTCAGGCTGCCCAGTTTCAGGGTGCCTTTGCGCAGGTGGTCGAGCATCCGGCCCGGTGTGCCCACAATGACCTGGGCGCCACGCTTGAGACCGCGGATCTGTGGTGCAAAATCCTGGCCGCCATAAATCGGCAGTACGTGAAAATTGCGGAACTTGCTGGCGTAGGTGGTGAAGGCTTCGGCCACCTGGATAGCCAGTTCCCGGGTCGGGGCCAATACCAGAATCTGGGGCTCGGCAATATTGGCGTCAATGCGGCTCAGCAGCGGCAGTGCAAAGGCTGCGGTCTTGCCGGTACCAGTCTGGGCAACACCCAACAGGTGGTTGCCGGCCAGCAGGGCAGGGATGGCTTGCGCCTGGATGGGCGACGGCGTTTCATAGCCAACAGCGGAGACGGCTTCCAGTACGGCTGGATCCAGCCCCAGTTCGGCAAAAGACAATTCTGACATGAATGTACTCGGTATTCGGAGGGTATGGCATCGCGGGGCAATGCATGAATGTACTGGAGTATAGTCGGTTTGGCGGGTTTTTTATACGGATATTGTCTTCTGGCAGGTAGGTAGTTGCCGGTTGGGAAGCGGTTGCCAGTGCCCGGCAACTGCGGCACTCTTGCTGATAAGGCGGTTTTGGTTATCTCCCTAATAGAAAGGATGAACACAACATGACGTTTGATGAGCTGTTGGCGGTGGTGCGCCAGAGTAATGAGGTGGTCATTCCGCCAAGCTGGGGGCAGGGCCGTGCCACCTTTGGAGGGTTGGTGGCCGCGCTGGTGTTTGAGCGGATGTCTGCCCAGGTAGCTCCCGGCAGGGCCATGCGGGCTCTTCAGGTGTCGTTTGTCGGGCCGGTAGAGCCGGATGTACCGGCGCAGTTCGAAGCAAACCTGCTGCGTGAGGGCAAGGCGGTAACTCAGGTGGAGGGGCGAATCCTCCAGAATGGGGAGCCAAAACTGGTGTGCCTGGCCAGCTTCGGCGGCGACCGGGAGTCCGTGGTGCAGGTGCCACCGCTGCCCGCGCCGGAAGCGACAGCTGTGGATCAGTGCCAGAGCCTGCCTTATCTGAAGGGCGTGACGCCGGAATTCACCCGGCACATCGAGATGCGCTGGGCGTTTGGCAACATGCCGTTCTCTGGCCGTGGCGGCCGGGAAATGGGCGGCTGGATGCAGTTCCGGGAGCCGCCCACCGAGTGGACTGACGCGCACATCATTGCGCTGGTGGATGCCTGGCCGCCGACGCTTCTGCCCCACATCAAAGGCCCGGCGCCAGCCAGTTCTCTGAGCTGGGCGCTGGAGGTGGTGCACCCCCGGCCCGTTCTTTCCCCGGGTGACTGGCTTCTGTACCGCGCCACGATTGATCAGGCGGGTGCCGGGTATGGTCATACACACGCCGGCGTGTGGACGGCCGATGGCCAGTTGGTGGCTCTTAGCCGGCAAACGGTGACAGTGTTCGGATAAATACCGGGCGTAAACAGAGTGAATGGCGGCTCAGGCCGCCATTTCGGCTTTCAGGGCGTCGAGAATCACCCGGGCGAAGGCCTTGGGCGCATCTTCTTGAAGGAAATGTCCGCCCTGCAGAGTAATGTGGGGCTGGCCGAAGGCGCCGGGAATGCGCCGCTGCATGTGCCGGTCGCCGCCCCGGGTAATCGGGTCACCGTTGCTGAAACAGGTGATGAACGGCTTGCGCCATTTCTCCAGCACCCGCCAGGCTTCCCGGTTGGCAGCGCTCGCCGGGTCGTCGGATGAGGTCGGCACCAGTGCCGGGAATGCCCGGGCCCCGGCCTTGAATTCTGAGGACGGAAACGGCGCCTCATAGGCGGCCAGTTCCGCGCTGCTCAGCGCTCTGGTGGTGCCAAGCTGAATGATCCGGGCAATCGGGAACCAGGGGCTGTGGCTGGCAAAGGCCTTCCAGAGCCGAAACACGGTGGGCACCCGGTGCTCACCCGTCGGCAACATGCCGTTGGCGACGATGATCCGGCTGAACCGGCGGTGCTGCTCGGCGGCCAGCCGCAAACCCAGAAGCGAGCCCCAGTTCTGGCACACCAGGGTGACGTTGGTCAGGTTCAGTTTTTCCAGCCAGCGGGTCAGCCACTGCATGTGCCGGTCGTAACTGTAGTCGTCGACATGGGCAGGTTTGTCGGATTTGCCAAAGCCAATCAGGTCCGGCGCCAGCACCCGGTACCCTGCACTGGCCACTTGCGGAATCATATGGCGATAGAGATAAGACCAGGACGGCTCGCCATGGAGCATCACCACCG
>DASSWD010000338.1:0-7366 GCA_035705335.1 Marinobacter sp.
CTGCGGCGCACCCGCTGACCCCATACACCGTATCCAGGGCCCGGGCGAGGCCTCACCGCTGGCCGGCCAGCAAGTTACCGTAGAGGGTATCCTGACCCGGGACGCCAGGGGCGAAGGCGGCTTTCGCGGATTTTACCTGCAACAGGGCGACGCTGACACCGACGACGACCCCCGCACCTCCGAAGCATTGTTTGTCTATACCCCGCGCAAAACCGGCCAACCCGGTGACAGACTGCGGGTCACCGGCACAGTGAAGGAATTCCACGGCCTGACCGAGTTGGTGGACGTTCGCGCCGTCGATGTCTGCGGCACCTCCGACCTGCCCGAACCCATCCCGATTTCGCTGCCCTGGTCGCGGCTCCCCGAAAGCCTCGAAAACATGCGGGTGGCGTTCACGCAGCCTCTGACTGTGATCGAGCATTACCAACTGGCCGTGTTCGGCGAACTGACCCTGGCCGAACGCGATCAGATCATCCCCACGGAGTACCTGCCACCTGGCCGCGAGGCGATCGCGCAAAGCAAACGCAACCTCGAGCATCGCGTGCTTCTGGACGACGGCAAGGGCGTGCGCCATCCTCGGCCGATTCCCTGGCCGACCGGTGGCCTGGGCGCCGACAGCACGGTGCGGGCCGGCGATCAGGTCCGCCGGCTGACCGGCATACTGGATTACCGGTTCGGCTAC
This sequence comes from Marinobacter sp., assembly GCA_035705335.1. Lineage (GTDB taxonomy): Bacteria > Pseudomonadota > Gammaproteobacteria > Pseudomonadales > Oleiphilaceae > Marinobacter. Next base: position 683 of record DASSWD010000338.1, read on the forward strand.
TGGCGGGTGCAGCCAGAATCCCCACCGGCCTTCTCCCGGCCACAGCCACGGCCGGCACCGCCGCCCCGGCATCCACAGGCGGATCTGCGCCTGGTGGCCTTCAACCTGCAGAATTATTTCAACGGAAACGGCCAGGGGGGCGGCTTTCCAACCGAGCGTGGCGCGCAATCCCTGGCGGAGTTTGAGCGTCAGAGCCGGCAACTGACCCGAACGCTGATCGCGCTGGATGCGGACCTGCTCGCCCTCACCGAGCTGGAAAACGATGGTCGCGGAGAACACAGCGCGCTCCGGCAACTGGTCCGCGCCCTGGGCGAACCCTGGCGAGCCGTTCTCAGTAGCGATTCCGCCGGCACCGATGCCATTCGGACCGCCCTGCTATACCGCTCAGACCGGCTGCGACCCACCGGGGCAGGCGCGCGTATCCGCACCGGCGTCTACCGGTCGGTTGGCCGGCCGCCGCTGGCGCAACGCTTTGACGTGCCGGGTACCGGTACATCCATTCAGCTGGTGGTGCCCCACCTGAAATCGAAATCCTGCCAGCGGGCCAAAGGCCCCGACACTGACCAGAACGACGGCCAGGGCTGTTACAGCATGCGCCGACTGGAAGAGGCCCGGGCCATCACACAATGGCTAGGACAACAGAATCCAGACGCCGACAACCTGACGCTGATCGCCGGCGATCTCAACAGCTACAGCCAGGAATCCCCGTTGCAACACTTTGCCGGCGCCGGCTACACCAGTGTGGTGCCCCATTTTCACCCCTGCACGCCGGAGGCCTGTGACCATCACAGCTACCGGTTCAAGGGTGAGAAAGGCGCACTGGATCATATCCTCGTCCCCCCGGATCTGTTATCACGGGTGCTGAGCGCCAGCACCTGGAACGTCAACGCGGACGAACCCCGGGCCCTGGCTGAACTGGACATGGTACCCGCTGACCAGCCCTGGCGGGCCTCAGACCATAACCCCGTGGTGGTGGATCTGCGCCTGGTACCCTGAGCCTTAGCGGCCGCCACCAACGAGAAAACCCATGCGCACCTCCGCTTCCAACGCTCAGGATCTGGGCATGCCAGCCATCTACCTGCACACGCTGGCCGAACTTCTGCATTCACTGAGCCTGGACGACCGTGGCCTGATCCTGCGGGTGGGGCTGGACCCCACCCGTCTGAACACGCCGGAGCTGCGGGTCAGCCAGACCCAGGCCAGCGAGTTCGTCACCCGCGCGATCATCGAGAGCGGTGAGCCCGGGCTGGGCATCCTGCTGGCTCAGGAACTGCGCCTGCCTCTGCACGGCGCACTGGGTCGGGCGGTGATGAGCAGTGGTACCCTGAACGATGCGCTCGAACTGATGACCCGCTATCTCACCCTGCGCGCACCCCATCTACAGGTGCACCGGCAGATCTCCGGTGACCACGCCTGTTACGACGTTAGTTGCAGTGTTGAGCCGGGGCCGTTGCAGGGGTTTGTGCTGGATGCGCTGTTGTATGGCTGCGTGACCATGGGCACCCAACTGACCGGCAGCCCGGTGGCGGGCACCCGGATTCTGCGCCGGGGCCCGGAGCCCGGTCATTTTCATCGGTTTCGCCGGCTGGTCGGGGTACCGGTGGAATTCAACGCCAGCCAGAATGCGCTGGTGATTCCGGTTTCCCAACTGGCCTTGCCGGTCCTTTTCAGCGACGAGCAACTGGCGCAGCGGTCCATGGCGGAGTGCGAGCAGGCACTCAAGCAGTTACAGGCCGATGCCGGTTTTGCCTGCCGGGTCCGGCGGGTGATTGAAACCAGCCACCCGTTCCCACCCAAGCTGGCCCGGGTGGCCAGCACCCTGTTCGTGTCGGAACGGACCCTTAAAAGGCGGCTGCAGGAGGAACAGGCCAGTTTCCAGAATCTGGTGGATCAGGTCCGGCTGGAACGCGCCCGGGACCTTCTGGGTAGCACCGGCCTGAATCTGGGCCAGATCGCCGATACCCTCGGCTATGCTGACGCCGCCAATTTCACCCGGGCCTTCAAGCGCTGGACCGGCCTGAGCCCGAGCCAATTCCGTGCCCGCGAAGCCCAGCCGCTGCAAGCCACTACCTGAGTGTTACCCTCGCCTCAAAGCACCGGCGATCAGTCGATGCCCAGCAACTTGTGCATCTGCAGGGTCAGGCGCCAGCGCGGGTGCCGCAGGCAGTACTCGGTGGCCCGGTGGGTGTTGCTCTGCCTCACCGGATCCTCACCGGCGTCCGGAATGGACGGCGAGGCCATGGGGGAGAGGAAATAGTGACTGGCACGAATGTGCAGGAAATGCTCCGGCGGCGCCAGAGGCTGAGGAAACACCAGCTTCAACTCATCGCAGTCGGTGATCACCACCGGCGCATCGGCTTTCGGGCTCACGCACAGCCAGTCGATACCCTCCGGCGCCGGCAGAGTGCCGTTGGTTTCCACCCCGATCTCAAAGCCTTCGGAATGCAAGGCACTGATCAGCGGAGTATCCAGCTGTAACAGCGGCTCACCGCCAGTGCACACCACATAGGGTACCCCCGGGGCATCCGGCCACAGGGCTTTCAGATGCCGGGCGAGGGCCTCGGCGGTCTCGAAACGCCCGCCGTTCTGACCGTCGGTGCCGACAAAATCCGTATCGCAGAAATCACAGACGGCGGTGGCCCGGTCTTTTTCCCGGCCGGTCCACAGGTTGCATTTGCTGAACCGGCAGAACACTGCCGCACGACCGGCCCGGGCACCCTCGCCCTGCAAGGTGTAGAACGCTTCTTTCACCCGGTACATCAGGCAGTCTCGTAAGTCAGTGGGTCGGTAACGCCATTGGCGGCAAACGCTTCCAGCCGCTCAGTACAGGAGCCGCAACGCCCGCAGGCCTGCGCCCGGCCGTTGTAGCAGGTCCAGGTCTGGCTGTAGTCCAGGCTGAGCTTCAGGCCCTCGGCCAGAATCTGGCCTTTGTCCATCGCCATGAACGGCGCCTCGATAGCCACCGGCTGGTAGTTCGCCACTTTGCACACGGCGTCCATTTTCTCGATGAATTCCGGCCGGCAGTCCGGGTAAATGGCGTGATCGCCGCCATGGGCGCCGAACCAGACCGCCTCGGCCTCAGCGGTCACCGCGTAGCCGGTGGCCAGGGACAGCAGGATCATGTTGCGGTTAGGTACCACAGTGGATTTCATGGTGTCTTCCTGATAATGGCCTTCAGGCACGTCAATGTCGGAGGTCAGGGACGAGCCCGCCATCACCTCGTTCATAGCGCGAATGTCGATCACCCGGTGGGGAATGCCATGGGCCTCGCACACCGCCCGTGCGGCATCCAGCTCCCGCACGTGGCGCTGGCCGTAATTGAACGACAGCGCATGTACGGTGTGGCCAAGGGCGCGGGCCAGGTGCAGCAGGGTAAAGGAGTCCATGCCTCCGGAATAGATCACAACAACGGTCTTCGCCATGAAAATGCCACCAGGGTCAGGTCAGGAAACGTATCATCGGCTTTTTACAAAGCATGGGCATATTGTAACAGTCCAATTACCCGATGCGGTCGCGTCCCGCCTGGATCAGGGGTAAACTCGAACGAAAACGACCAATAACCATTGCCTGACCGTTATGACACCCGACTTCATCCCGGCCTTTATTGATTTTGAAGCGTCCAGCCTGGACCTGATCACCAGCTATCCGATTGAGGTGGGTGTGTGTATGCCGGACGGCGCACTGCACAGCTGGTTGATCCAGCCCCATGTGCTCTGGCTGGACTGGTCCGACGCCGCAGAGACCATCCACGGCATCAGTCGGGCGCGGTTACAGGAAGAGGGCATGCTGGTATCAGACGTGGCCCGGGCGTTGAACCGCTGTCTGCCCGACCAGGTATTCTGCGACGCCTGGACTTTCGACAGCTTCTGGCTGCACCGTCTATACCGTGCGGCAGGCATCGCACCGGAATTTCAGCTGGAATCCGTGTCCACTCTGCTCGACCCGGATCAGGTGCGCCAATGGTCGGGCATTCGCCAGCAGGTGATCGGTGATCTGGGATTACCGGTGCACCGCGCCGCCAATGATGCCCTGATTCTGCACAAAACCTGGGAACGGGTAACGTGTCAGGGCGAAGCCGCAGTGCGGACATAAAAAAACGCAGCCCTTCGGGCTGCGTAGAAAGGAGAAATCCATTCGATACCTCAACGTCTGGTGACTGCAGGCACCGCGGATTGCACAACGTAAAACACGTGACGGCTGCCAGTATGGACCCCGCCACCGCCGGCGTCTGTAAGGGTTTGCCGAAGACCGCACCCTATTGCAAAGCGCGCGTTTGCCGATACACTGAGAACAGTACCGAACATCAAAGAGCCGATTAAACACCGATGATCACACTGACCACAACTTGCCATCACGCCGAATGCCTGCAGGGGCAATCTGCGCGTGCCATGGTGAAAGACATCTAACGGCTTTCGGTCAGTCCCGGGAGCCATTGCGGCAACCGGGTCTGTTTCTCCGAGAAACCCCGGTTGCCTCAGGTTCCGGGGTTTTTGTGTTTTTGCAGCCGCAAAACGACAAGGAGAACACCATGAGAAGACATCCGACACAAAGAGCTGCCAATGCGTCTGCACTCAACAGCCGTCAGGTTCCGGTGAAGCGTCCGGACAAGCTGCCGCTGCTGGATGCCATCTGCAAGAAGCTGAACCAGCGGGTCAATCTGGACGACGAGCAGCGCGTGCTGGGCCTGTACGAGCGAGGCTGGATTTTCAAGGGCGTGCTGAGCGACCTGGACGGCGCCGAGGCCCGTTATGTGCGCGCCCTGGCCACCCGTTATAACTCCTGGATTTCCCGCCAGGTGGCCTGAGGCCCGAACCTGTATAACCAGCACCCGCCTTACCGGAGAGCCGGCTAATGACGCCGGCTCAACTCGTTCAGGGCCTCCGGGTCACTGCCGTGCACCACGGCGTAGTTGTTCACCACATCGTGAATTTTTTCCTGGGAATAGGGTTTCACCACGTAGCCATTGGCGCCGGCGCTGATCGCCCACTGGATGCTTTCGATGGAATCGTCGGCGGTCACCAGCACGACATGCTGGTGTTCCCGGCTCTGCTTGAAACGGGTCATCAGTTCATGGCCATTGCCATCCGGCAGGCCCAGATCCAGCAGAATGATATGGTACTCACCGGCCTCAAACGCCACCCGGGCAGAGGCGGCGTCGGCACATTCGACCACCTTGGTGGCGCCCGCCCGATGCAGCATGTTCACCAGACGCTCGCGCATCACCGGCTCATCTTCCACTACCAGTACTCGTAAATCCGTCATAGGGTTCTCCAGCAGTCTGCCTGGCGTCTCAATAGTGATCATTCCGGGTACGCCGGGGCAAGTCCAGCGGCGGCGGTGTCGGCTGCCGGGACTCTGTGCCCGTCTCTCCCGGCCGCTCCATCGGATCCACCGTCTGGGGCAGGTTCACTCCGGTCAGGATGTTACTGATACTGACCGCCGTGGTGTACAGCGAAATGGCGATCACCAGCAGCACCGGCTGGACGAAGGCCACAAAGCCTGGCACCTCGGTTTCGCCGGTAATGCTGAGTATCAGGATAATCGCCGGGCCCAGCACCATAAACAGGGTCAGGGCAATGAAGAACACAATGCGCTCCTTATAACGCCCCAGGTCCCGGTGCGTCACCAGCCCCAACACGAATTTACCCATCGCCAGGCCCGCCAGAATGGCCGCAGCAATGCTCAGATCAGCGCGCATCAGAGCCTGGTAAAGATTGCCGTCCCACAGACGCTGCATGGCAATTACCAGGAACGGGAAAAGCACAAACAGAATGTCGGCGTAGGTGCCGTACATCATACTGAGTGACCCGTGCTCCCGAATCCTGGCGTGGATGTACGGGTGGTCAGCCCACTGCCGGGAATACCCCGGGGTATAGGGCGGTCGGTGATCGGTCATTTTGCCGGCTCCTGTGTTTTGTCCCTGGAATACCCTGAGCCCGCCAGGGCCCGGTCGATCATATCATTCAGTACGTTGAGCTCATGCGCCAGCGCCGTCCAGTCGCTAGGCTGCCGGCGCGCGGTCTGCTCCACGCGCCCGGCCTGCTCGGTCATCATCGGATAGCCCATGGCACCGGCGGTGCCCTTGATCTGATGGCTTTCCTGCTGAAGCGTGGCGGCGTCGCCCTCGGCCAGTGCCGTCGCCATGCGTTGCCGGCGTTTGTCCAGACCCGCCACAAACCGGGACACCAGATGGCCGATGTCGTCATCCAGGGTATCCACCGGCTCTCCTTCGCTTTCCAGCGTGCGTTCAAGCAGGCTCTGAAGGTGGGCGTGATCAATCGGCTTGTTCAGCACGCCGTCGCAACCGGCGGCCAGCAGAGCATCGGTTTCCGCCTGGTCACCGGCGGTAAAGGCCACGATGGGGCGACGGAACCCCGCCTGGCGCAACAACCGCGTGGCATCCACACCATCCATACCGGGCATGTGTCGGTCCATCAGGACCAGGTGTACGGTGTCCGCCAGGCCCCGGCGGACGGCATCCTCGCCGGAGGTCACCAGAACCGGATCAGCCCCCAGGCGACGCAGCATCCGCTCCACCAGGCTCCGGTTATCCTCGTTGTCCTCGGCCACCAGTACCCGCCCGCGGAACTGCCGCCCACCGGGATGAACGGCGTCCGGCGACAGGGTCAGATAACGGGACAGCACTTCATAGAAGCGCTGCTTGTCGATGGGCTTGGCCAGGTG
>DASSWD010000339.1:0-2807 GCA_035705335.1 Marinobacter sp.
TGGCAAGTCGCCACTGTCACGGGAGTTAGCGATGATATGGGGCAGATCCTCAGCGGAGGCACTGACGTCCAGATCGTGGACGGGCTCAATTCGCAGCATCCGCAGCAGCACATTGGCGGACTTGTCGAAAAAGCTGATGAACCAGCCGAACACCGACATGTAGAGGAGTGTCGAACGCGCCAGGGCGCGAGACATGGGCTCTGGGTTGGCAATGGCCAGGTTTTTCGGGTAAAGCTCACCGGCGACCATCTGGACAACGGTCGCGACAACCAACGCCATCACCGTGCCTACGGTAATACCGGTGGCCTCTGTCATGCCCGTGCCCATCAGCAGGATCCCTGCCGACTCACCCACCAGGGGCTCGGCAACGTAGCCCACCATCAGGCCCGTTACCGTGATGCCCAACTGAGCACCAGACAACATGAAACTGGTGCGTTTGGTGACCGCCAGGGCACGCTTGGCGGCGGCGTCGCCAGTGGCGGCAAGCGCCGAGAGTCGTGTGCGATCCACGGCCATGTAAGCGAATTCCTGGGCAACGAAGTAACCGTTGGCCGCAATGATCGCGAGAATGACAATAATGCCGAAAAGCAGGGTCAGGAGGGTTTCGATCACGGCGTTGCCCTCTCGTTGACCCTGTGGGCGCGAGACAGGCTGTGCATACATCGTGAGGGGTCGGGGTCCACGCGGGGCTCCACTGTTGCTGAAGATGGACCTGAATATACTCATTTCAGGTCAAGTCAGTCCAGTCTTACTGCCTTGCCGCCGTTATCCGGCGGCGTCAGACCTCTGCCCCGTCAGGCTATGCAGCCATTCCCGCCATATGGCCACCAGCATGGCCATCAGCACCGGGCCGATGAACAACCCGACAATTCCCATGGTGGTCACACCCCCAATCAACCCGAAGAACGTGGGCAGGAAGGGCAGTTTGATCGGCCCGCCCACCAGGGTTGGCCGGATGGTTTTATCGACAATAAACAGCTCGATGGACCCCCAGAGAAACAAGCCAACCCCCTGGAACACATCGCCCGTCGCCACCAGATAGCTGGACACCAGAGTAAAGGCCAAGGGTGCGCCGCCGGGGATCAGCGCCATGAAACCGGTCAGTACACCCAGGGCCGCCGGCGAAGGCACGCCGGCAATCCAGTATGCGGTGCCGAGTACAACGCCCTCGCCGATGGCCACCAGCCCCATGCCGGTGACTGTTGAGCTGACAGTGGCCGGCACCATGCGGGAGAACCGCGCCCAGCGCTCTCCCAGTACCGACTCCCCCACCCGGTCCAACTGGGACGCAATCAGGTGGCCGTCTTTGTAGACAAAGAACAGAGTGATCAGCATGAACACCAGAATCAGGAACAGGTGAAAGGCGCGACTGCCAAGTGCCAGAAGCCATCGGTAGATGTTGCCCAGTTGTTCGCCGCTGAGCAGCACCACCAGATCACTCAGGGCATGGGGCTCTGCAACATGCTTTGCCCAGTAGGGTGCCACCGATTCGCCAATCAGCGGCAGGGCGCGCAGCCAGTCCGGCATGGGCGCCCCTTCCCGGTTGGCCTCAATAAGCCACTCCACCCAGTCCTTGACCTCGCCGAAGGCATAAGTGAACGCCATGGACAGCGGCACAATCAGCACCACCATGACCACCAGCACCGCAATACTGGCGGCCAGGGCATCACGCTTGCCCAGGGCCTCATGCAGGCGACTGTACAGCGGCCAGCTGGCAAACCCGATGATCAGGGCGCCGAGCACCGGCACCAGAAAATCATGGAAGAAATATACGGCGATCAATACCAGCAGTATCAACAGCCAGCGGGATACCAGATTATCGGGGCGAGTGGCCAAGTTCTATTTTTCCCGGGTCAGTTTATCGAGATAACCCATGGCAAACGCTGACAACACAAAGGTGATGTGGATCAGCAGGTACCACTGAATTTTGTCACTGTCGATTTTCTCGGTGTTCATAAACACTTTCAGCAGGTGAATCGAGGAAATGGCGACAATCGAGGCAGCCACTTTGTTCTTGAGTGATCCTGCATCCAGCTTGCCAAGCCAGTCCAGCTTATCGGTTGTATCCGTCAGATCAAGACGGGAAACAAAGTTCTCGTAACCGGAGAACATCACCATAACAAGGAGCCCGCCCACCAGTGCAATATCAACCAGCGACAGGGTGACAAGAATCAGGTCCACCTCTTTCATCGCCAGGATGTTTGGCAGGATCTCAAAGATCTGCTGGAAAAACTTGATTCCCAGCGCGATGATCACCAGCCCAAGCCCCAGGTAGATCGGAGCCATGAGCCAGCGTGCAGAGTACATCAGCTTTTCAAAAAGTCGTTCCATTGCGATCAGTTCCGAGTGTTGATCAATTGCGCCAGAAACCGGTCCAGATCCCGCACCTCTTCCAGGCACAGGCTGTGTTCCATACCGTAGGTGTGGTACTCCGGCTCATAGCCAAGGGATTGCAGCCTGGCCTTCGCCGCCTCTCCCAGTGAAACCGGCACAATGGGGTCGTAATCGCCGTGGGCGATGAATACCGGCAGGCCGTGATTGGCGTCGCTGAGTTCGATGGTGTCTGCGGTAGCGAAGTAGGTGGACAGCGCGAACACCCCGCCCAGGCGTTCCGGGTGGCGCAGGGCCAGCTCGTAGGCGACTGCCCCACCCTGGGAGAAGCCACCGATGATGATCTGCTCGCTGGGTACACCGCGGGCTTTCTCGGATTCGATGAACTCGGCGACCAGATCAGCGGACTTGCGCAACTGTCCGGCGTCTACCTTGCGGTTGATGTCCATGGCCAGAATGTCGTACCAGGCGGGCAT
>DASSWD010000340.1:0-3081 GCA_035705335.1 Marinobacter sp.
CACCGGCAAACTCAGCCAGGTGCTGGATGGCATCGATGCTGCCATGGATGCCGGGTTCAAACGCATCAAGATCAATACCGTGGTGATGAAGGGCCGGAACGATGAAGAGGTGCCGGAACTGATCGAGTTCGCCCGGCGCAAAGGCGTGGATATTACCTTTATTGAGGAAATGCCCCTGGGGGAGATTTCCGAGCATGACCGGGGCCTGGCACTGTGCACCAGTGACGAAGTCCGCGCCATTATCGAGCAGCACCATCCACTGACCGCCGCCGGTGAAGATTCTGGTGGCCCTGCCCGTTATTTCCGTATGGCGGACAGTCCGATCCGGATCGGGTTTATTTCACCTCACTCCCATAACTTCTGTGCCACCTGCAACCGGGTGCGGGTGACCGTAGAGGGGCGGCTGCTGCTGTGTCTGGGCAATGAACACTCCGTTGACTTGAGGAGGGTACTGCGCGCCCATCCGGAAGGCGATGAAAAACTGCGTCAGACCATCATCGATGCCATGGACCTGAAACCGGAACGGCACCACTTCTCTGCCAATGGCGATGTCGAGATTCTGCGGTTCATGAACATGACCGGCGGCTGATCACCGCCGTCGATCACTGGCTGAGCTGAACCAACCCCTGTGGGTCCGGAATAAACACGCAGTTCCGGTTTACCCGCACCAGTCCGCTGGCTTTGAGATCGGCCAGAATCCGGGAAAAGGTCTCCGGTTGCATGGCCAGCCGCGAGGCCACCAGGCATTTCGGCAGCGGCAGTTCCACTTCCCCACCCCGTTCCGAGCCCTCCGGCAGTAGGTCAATCAGGTAACGCACCAGCCGCTCCCGGGCGCTCTGGATGGTCATGATTTCCAGGTCGTGGAACCGGGACACCGCCCGCTCTGCGAAGTGGCGCAGCGCATCCCGGGCGTAGGCCGGATTGGCCTCCAGCAGCTCCTGATAGGCCCGCACCGGGATCATCAACACTTCACTGGCTTTCAGCGCTTCCGCGTAGCAGGCGTAGCGCGCCGGCTCGGCGTAAATCATCACCTCCGCAAAGCAGTCGCCGGTCGAGATGCTGTCCAGAGTGCGGTCAATACCCGAGGCATCAAGCCGATACAGTCGCAATCGGCCCGCAAGCACAAAAAAGAAATGATGCGCCGCCGAATCCTGGCGGTACACCAGTTGATGATGGCCAAGCCGGAGCCGGCGTGACTGTTGGATCAACTGCTTGAGGTGATCCGCCGTCAGTGACCGGAACAGGGGGTGCTGGCCCATGAGCAACCGGCCATCGTCCGCTTCGGGCGATCGGTTGCAGGCCACGAGTACCGGTTTGGTGTAACGGATGTCGGCGGACTGGGTCACAGTCATGGGCAACTCCTTATTAACGGGTCCATCACTGCATCAGGGGCGAATCGGGGAGCTCAAGATCGACACCTGCCACACCGACCTCTGCGGCCAGAACCTGCAGATACTGCCGGCAGGCGCGCCGGGTCACGCTTTCGCTCAGGTACTGGCGAATCTGCGGCTTTACGTGTTCGAACGGCAACGGCTGGCCGTCGATACGCTGGTCCACCCGCACGATGTGCCAGCCGTAGCGGGTTTCGATCAGCGCCGGGTGCAGGCCTTCGGGCAGCGCCAGCACCGGGCGTTCGAACTCCTCCACGGTCTGGCCCTTGCTGATCTGGCCCAGGCTGCCGCCCTGGTGGCGCGATTCGCAGGCCGAGTGCTGTTTGGCAATGTCGGCAAACCGGGCGCAACCGTCCTTGAGGCTATCGAGGATCTGCCGGCCAACATCCTCCTGGCGCATGCGCTCTTCCACGTCGTCTGGCGCGGCGGCCAGCAGAATGTGGCTGACCGCCATCAGGGTCGGGCTGCGGAAGCGTTCCGGATTGCGGGCATAGACCCGTTCGCAGTCCTGTTCCGTGGGCTCGGGCACGTTCAGCTCAAGCTCCAGCACCCGGGCCAGGCGCGCTTCCTCATCGGCGATGTTGTCCAGTCGCAACAGCGTCGCCTGGCGCAGCAGCAATTCGCGGATCACCAGGCTCACGGCCGCGTCATGCCAGGCCTCAGCCAGTTCGGCCGCCGGGTGGTGCTGCATTTCCCGGGCAATGTCGTCTTCGGGGATCAGGGTGTCTCCCACATAGACCGGCGGGAACCGGTTCCGGGGTTGTTCAGCCTCGCCTACGGGAATTAACTGCATAGTGTTTACCTCTCGTTAAGACGACCAGCGGACAGCGCCCGGTGGTCGCGCCAGCCCTGCTTCAGGCCCGTTTGCGAACGACCTGATATCTGCGCCCGATGTATTCCAGCGGAACGCTCAGCATGTGCACCAGCCGGGTGAACGGGAACAGCACGAAGATGGTCAGGCCCAGCACAATGTGGGTTTTGTAGATCCAGTGCACGTCGGCAATGTAGGCGGCCACACCGGTGCCCTGCAGGGTGAAGATGCCCTGGGACCAGGCCGAGAACTTGAGCATGGTGCTGCCATCCAGATGCCCCAGGGTGGGCAGAATGGTGAGCAGGCCCAGGCCCAACTGCACCACCAGAATCAGGATCACCAGGTTGTCGGCGATGGTGCTGGAGGCTCGCACCCGGGGGTCTGTCAGCCGGCGCCAGGCCAGCATGGCACCGCCGACAATGGCCATCACACCGGCCAGGCCGCCCACCACGATGGCCATCACCTGCTTGGCGCCCGGCGTCATGAAGGGCTCGTAGGCCCAGTGAGGTGTTAGCAAACCCACCAAATGGCCGAAGAAGATCACCAGCACGCCCACGTGGAACATCACCGACGCCCACACCATGTTTTTCTTGCGCAGCATCTGGCTGCTGTGGGCTTTCCAGGTGTACTGGCCGTGGTCGTAGCGTGCCCAGGTGCCAACAATCAGCACCACCAGTGCAACGTAGGGGTAAACGCCGAAAAGCAGTGTATTCAGGTATGACATTGTGATTTCCTCCCGCGCCGTCAGGCGCGCTTCGCCGGGCTTGCCGCCGCGTCCCTGATCAGATGGTCACTGAGGTGGATGGTCTGGGTCTGCTCCAGTTCACGGCGGCGCTGGCCGACCACGCCGCCGGTGTTGCAGGAGCTGCCCTGGTCGTC
>DASSWD010000341.1:0-2559 GCA_035705335.1 Marinobacter sp.
GACTTGACCAGCACAATCAGACCTATGCCTTCCACCTCTTTGTTGGTGTCGGGGTGGCACACCACCTCGTTATCGTGGTCAATGTACGCCAGCGCGGTACCGATGCCGTGACGCACCAGGGCGCTGACAATGTCGGCCCAGGTCAGGTCGTCCAGCTCCAGATCGTAGCGGTGTGGGTGGTCGCGCTCATAATTGAACATGTCCTCCAGCACCTTTTCCGAACCGGGTGCGACCACAGCCCGCACCATGATTTCCGGATAGGTTCTGACGGGGCGAATGCTGGTGCGGATGCCCAATGCCTTGAAGCGCGAACGGTTGTGATCACTGACGCATTCCACGGTGGTGCGTCCCCCCAGGTTGGATTCCGTTAGCCGGTGCGCAATGTCGAAGGTCAGGCTGTCTGACATCGGGTCCGACTCATCGGCGGCCAGCACAATAATGTGCCGCGCACTGCCGGCGTGGACGGCTTTCAGGGCTTCCGGTTCATTGCCGGTGCCGTGGTAGTGCACCACGCCGCAATCGGCCAGCTCCGCAGGCAGCCCGCCGGGAAACTGCCGGGTCAGTAACATGATCGGAACCCGATGGTATTCGGGCACCGAACGTATCTGTTGAGCAAACCGCATGAAGTATTGCTGGCCGCCGCTGCGGGGTGTGTTGATGATCACGATGTGCTCTTTCATGTTGTATATCCAGCGTCCTGTGAGAATTCGTTCGCGGCGATAGAAGCGGTATTCGATGTAATCGCTGACGATCAGGGTCAGCAGCGTGATGGCGGAGATAAACATCAACGCCACCGTACTCAGGCGCCCCAGGGTGGTCTGTGGCGAGAAGTCGCCATAACCCACGGTCACCAAGGTGGTCATGGTCAGCCAGATGGACTCGAACAGCGTCAGCGGTTCTACGGACCAAAGGATGAGAGTTTGCAGCACCACCAGTCCGGTCAATAGAGCAAACAGCCGTTTGATGCGTTTTCTGATCAGTCCGCCCATGGGGATGTGAGACTGCGTGTGCTCGGGGTTCAACGGGCGGCGGTTTCGGAGCATGGGGCTGGCGGGCCTGTTCAGTCGGTGGCGAGTTCGTTATACAGTACCTGAAATATATCAGAGCAACAGGGGTTTGCATTATGTCTGATCCGTGGGATGGGTTACCGGAGCGCCTGGCCGAGGATGTAAAAAGGGCCTGGCCATCGGTGTTTCCGGACGGGTTGCCGGTTTGGCTGAGTGACCCCGGCGGTGCCGATGCCGGCGCTGTGGCCGAGGCCATGGCGAGGAGCCTGTTCCTGCGCCAAACCCTGGAGCGCCACGCCGATATTTTGAAAGAGGCCACGCAGGCGCGCAGTCTTGGGGAGCCAACCACGCCGGAGTGGATTGGCCAGCGCTGGGATGATTACCTCGACCGGGTGGCATCCGAGGCGGACCTGCACTGCTCGCTGCGACAGTTCCGGCGGGAAATCCAGTTCCGCATCATCTGGCGCGATCTGCTGAAATGGGCCGACCTGCAGGAAACCATGTTGGCCACCAGTGCTTTCGCGGATACCTGCATTGATGGCGCGCTGGACTGGCTCTATCAAGTCGCCTGCGACGAGTTCGGCACCCCCTGGGGACCGGATCCGATTACGGGAGAAGATGCGCCCCAGCGCATGGTGGTGCTGGGCATGGGCAAGCTTGGTGGCCGGGAGCTGAATGTGTCTTCGGACATCGATCTGATTTTCGCGTTCCCGGAAAAAGGCGAAACCCGGGGCGGGCGCAGGGCGCTCGACAACCAGCAGTTCTTTATCCGCCTCGGGCAGCGGCTGATCCAGGCTCTGGACCAGATCACCGCCGATGGCTTTGTGTTCCGGGTCGACATGCGCCTGCGCCCTTACGGCCAAAGCGGTGCCCTGGCGCTAAGTTTTGCGGCGCTGGAAGCCTACTATCAGGACCAGGGCCGCGACTGGGAGCGCTACGCTATGGTCAAGGCCCGGGTAGTGGCCGGCGACCAGCGCGCCGGGCAGGTATTGATGGACAGTTTGCGGCCTTTCGTATACCGCAAGTACATCGATTTCAGTGCCTTTGAATCCTTGCGCAGCATGAAAGCGATGATCAGCCGGGAAGTGCGCCGCAAGGGGCTGGAGAACAACATTAAGCTGGGCAGCGGTGGTATCCGCGAGATTGAATTTGTGGTGCAGGCGTTCCAGCTGATTCGCGGCGGCCGTGACCGGGAGTTGCAGCAGCGGGAGCTGCTGGTGATTCTGAAGGAACTGGAAGAACTGGAACTGCTACCCTCGGCGGTAGTGCAGGAGTTACGCGAGGCCTACCACTTCCTGCGGGACCTGGAACATGCCCTGCAGGGCATGGAAGATAAACAGACCCAGGTGCTGCCGGACGCGCCGTTGGCACAGGCTCGTATCGCCCGAATCATGGGGTTTGATGACTGGCTCGCCTGCGAATCCGCGTTGAATGAACACCGCCAGCGGGTGGCACGGCACTTTGCCAACATCATTGCCAGTGAGGAGGACGAAAACAACCGGTCGCCAGGCCTGGACGAAAGCTGGCAGGAGCTCTGGCTGGCGGAAATGGA
>DASSWD010000342.1:0-13507 GCA_035705335.1 Marinobacter sp.
CCATTTTGCCGTACGCGAAGACGCCCAGAGCCTGTTCGGCTTTGCCTCCCGTCTGGACCGCAATCTGTTTCGCCTGCTGATCAAGGTAAACGGTGTTGGCCCCAAACTGGCGGTCGGCATTCTCTCCGGGCTGGATGCCAATCAGTTTATTCGCTGCGTGGAAGGTAAAGACATCAACGCGTTGGTGAAGCTGCCCGGCGTGGGCAAGAAAACCGCGGAACGCCTGCTGATTGAAATGGCCGACCGCATCAAGAATCTGGAAGGTCAGTTTGTGCCGTCTTTACCCCTGGAGGGAACGGCCGCCCGGATGCCGGGCGGAACGGAACCGGCCGGAGCGGACCCGAGGGAGGAAGCCGAAGCGGCACTGATTGCCCTGGGTTACAAGCCCCAGGAGGCGGCCAGGGCCATCAGCAAGGTGGCCGAGCCCGAGATGAACAGCGAAAGCCTGATTCGTCTTGCGCTCAGAAACATGATTCCAGCCGGGTAATGCCCGGCTTTTTTGTGTCGCCTCATGACACCAATGTGTAGAGAGCGTAACGTGACTCCCAACCGGCCCTTTGTACAATTGTGGCTCATTGAAAGGGTGGCAGGTTGTTTATTCTCAGGAAGTGGATAACACCATGATCGAATCGGACCGACTGATTTCAGCGAAAGCCGGTGATTACGAGGAAGTGCAGGATCGCGCCATCCGTCCGACACTGTTGGCCGAATACGTGGGCCAGCCCGCCGTGCGCGAGCAGATGGACATCTTTATCTCAGCTGCCCGTGGCCGGCAGGAAGCGCTCGACCATGTGCTGATCTTTGGCCCGCCCGGCCTGGGTAAAACGACCCTGGCCAATATCATCGCCAACGAGATGGGTGTGTCGATCAAGACCACCTCCGGCCCGGTGCTCGAGAAAGCCGGTGATCTGGCCGCCATGCTCACCAATCTGGAAGAGGGTGATGTGCTGTTCATCGATGAGATCCATCGGTTGAGCGCGGCGGTGGAAGAAGTCCTGTATCCGGCGATGGAAGACTATCAACTGGATATCATGATCGGTGAGGGCCCTGCCGCCCGGTCCATCAAGCTGGACCTGCCGCCGTTTACCCTGGTGGGCGCCACCACCCGGGCCGGGTTGTTGACGTCGCCGTTGCGGGATCGCTTCGGCATCGTTCAGCGTCTGGAGTTCTACAATACCCAGGATCTGACGCACATTATTACCCGCTCGGCTCGGCTCTCATCGGTGGCCATCGACGAGCAGGGCGCGTTTGAAATTGCCCGGCGCTCCCGGGGTACGCCGCGGATTGCTAACCGCCTGCTGCGAAGGGTGCGGGATTACGCCGAAGTGAAATCCGATGGTAGCATTACTGCTGAGATTGCGGACCAGGCTCTGAACATGCTGAAAGTCGACAGCCAGGGCTTCGACCACATGGACCGCCGGTTGTTGTTGGCCATGATTGAGAAATTCGACGGTGGCCCGGTCGGGGTGGAAAGCCTGGCGGCGGCCATCAGCGAGGAGCGTGGCACCATCGAAGACGTGCTTGAGCCATTCCTGATCCAGCAGGGATACATGCTGCGCACGCCACGGGGGCGGATGGTGACCTCCAGCGCGTACCAGCATTTCGGGGTGGTGCCGCCGCGCTCCAGCAAAGAGGAGGATCGGTTTGACTGATCCGGGAACGGCAGGCACCACCGGCGACAGTTTCGAACTGCCGGTGCGGGTCTACATTGAGGACACTGACGCCGGTGGCATCGTGTTCCACGCCAAATACCTGCACTACATGGAGCGGGCGCGAACCGAGTGGGTGCGTAGCAAGGGCGTTGGGCTTCGGGCCGGCCTGGAAGACAACATCAGCTACGTGGTGCAGAAAATGTCGCTGCACTACCGGGTGCCTGCAAAGCTGGATGACGAGTTGCTCGTAACGGCGGAACCCACCGGCAGTTCTCGGGTGTGGATGGGTTTTCGGCAGCGGGTTCTCCGTAAGCCGGACCGGCAGGTGCTGTGCGAGGCAGACGTCATTGTCGCGTGTGTGGCATTGGATACAGGCCGGCCGATAAGGTTGCCTGAAAATATGCAGCAAATTCTCAAGAACGCTCTATAATTTACTGAAAAATATATAAACCTAAGTGGGAGTACACAGTGGAAGCGGAACTTTCAGTCTGGCATCTCATTTCCAATGCCGGGATTCTGGTACAGCTGGTGATGCTGTTGCTGATGCTGGCTTCGGTGGTCTCCTGGGCACAGATTTTCCAGCGCTTGCAGGTATTTCGTAAGGCCCGGCAGGCCCAGTTGGCCTTTGAGAACCGGTTCTGGTCCGGAATGGATCTGGGCCAGCTATACAAAGAGGTGAACGCAGATCCGACGCCATACTCTGGCATGGAAGCGGTGTTCCGGGCCGGATTCAAGGAGTTTTCCCGTCTGCGCCAGCAGAGCCGGGATGCCGATGCCGTCATGGAAGGCGCACAACGTGCCATGCGCGTGGCATTCTCCCGCGAACAGGAGCGCCTTGAGCTGCACCTGCCGTTCCTGGCGACCGTAGGCTCGACGAGCCCGTACATTGGTCTGTTTGGCACCGTATGGGGCATCATGAACTCGTTCCGGGGCCTGGCCCAGGTGCAACAGGCAACGCTGGCAACGGTGGCCCCGGGCATTTCCGAAGCGCTGATTGCAACGGCCATGGGCCTGTTTGCGGCAATTCCGGCCGTCATCGCGTACAACCGGTTTGCCTCCATGTCGGATGCCCTGTTGAAAAACTACGAAACTTTTGCAGAAGAATTCTCGAGCATTCTGCACCGCAGGGTTCACAACACTGAGCAGACTGCAAGCTGATGCGCACGGGTAAACGGAGAGCCAGCGTATGAAAGGCATGGGAATGATGCCCCAGCAGCGGCGCAAGCCGATGTCAGAAATCAACGTGGTGCCCTACATCGACGTGATGCTGGTGCTGCTGGTGATCTTTATGGTCACGGCGCCGATGCTTACCCAGGGCGTCAAGGTGGATCTGCCGGAGACCACGTCCGATCCGATCCAGCAGGACAAAAACGTGGAGTCGATTACCGTGTCCGTCGACAGCAATGGCGCCTACTTCATGGAAGTGGGCGATGACACCAGCGAACCCTTGACGCTGGATCAGGTGCGCGAGCGGGTTGCCAAGATTCTGTCCCAGCGGACCGATGGTGAGGTACTGGTCCGTGGCGACGAATACGTGGATTACGGAGTTGTGGTCAGGCTGATGGCGACATTGCAGGCCGCTGGCGCCACGGGTGTGGGCCTGATCACTGATGCGCCTGACAACAGCGGCAACTGATGCAGCCGCTAGTTGTAGATGGCCACCCGCACATGAATTCAACGTTCAGTAACCGGATGTCGAGCAGCTTGTGACAGGCCACGAAAGGGAAAATATCAACGTAGACCAGCCGCCCTGGAAGTCACCGGTGGTGTTGTCGGTGGCGTTGCACCTGTTGATCCTTGGCATTGCATTGGCGGGTTGGTCCTGGTCGCCGGCTATGCATGAGCCGGAGCCCAGTACCATTGCAGCCCGGCTGATCAGCCCTGAGCCCAGGCCCAGCCCGGTGGTGGATGAGCAGGACCAGCGTGACCAGGAACAGGAGCGCGAGGCGCAGGCTGAGCAGGAACAGCAGCAGGCTGAGGCAGAACGTCGCCGGCAGGAACAGGAACAAGCGGCCAGGCAGGAAGCCGAGCGTCAGGCAGAGGCCCGGCGACAGCAACAGGAACGCCAGGAAGCCGAGGCTCGTGAGCAGGCTGAGCAGCGCGCCCGGGAGCAGGAGGCTGCGCGCCAGCGTGCGGAAGCTGAGGCGAAACAGCGTGAGCGCCAGCAGGCGGAAGAGGAAAAACGCCGGCAGGAAGAAGCGCAGCGCAAGGCGGAAGAAGAGCGTCGCCGGCAGGAAGAGCAGCGCCGACAGGAAGAAGCGGAACGTCAGCGCAGGGAAGAGGAAGCCCGCCGGGAGGCCGAGCGCCAGGAAGCTGAGAGAAGACTTCGGGAGCAGCAACTCGAAGCACTCGCGGAAGCGGCGCGCCAGGCCCGGGAAGCGGAGGCGCGCCAGCAACAGGAAGCCGCGGCGGCAAGAGCGCGTGAGGCCCGGATGCTGAGCGAGAGTGAAAAGTACCGGGCATTGATACAAGAGAAACTGAAGCAGCAGTGGTATATACCGGCTTCTGCCACTGATCAGATGGTAGCACGCATACAGATCAGGCTTTTGCCGACTGGCGAGCGCGCTGGCGTTCTATTAGTGAAGAGCAGTGGAAACACGGCGTTCGACAACTCTGCCCTGAATGCGGCAGAGTCTCTGGATCGGTATCCGGTTCCGGAAGATCGCGACACCTTTGATCGCTACTTCCGACAATTTACTGTCGAATTTAATCCGCAAACGATGCGTTGAGGCCTATGACCAACAAGACTTCCAGACAGACCATCGCCCGTTCCCTGATCTCAGGCTGCCTGTTGCTGTTCATGGCTCTGGGCCAGGCAAACGCCGAGCTTTTGATCCGAATCACCGAGGGGGCGGACTCCGCCATCCCCATTGCCGTGGTGCCTTTCGCCGTGAGCGGTACCCTGCCCGCCGGTGAAGACAGGGTAGCCACCATTGTTCAGGCCGATTTGACCATGAGTGGCGAGTTCCGTCCCCTGGAGCCGTCGAAAATGCTGAGCCTGCCATCCCAGCGCTCGGAAGTGTACTTTCGGGACTGGCGCCTGTTGGGCCAGCGCTATGTGCTGGTCGGCCAGCTGACTCGTTCGGGTGATCGGGTTGAGGCCCGATATGAACTGTTTGATGTGAACCGGGAGGAGCGCCTTCTGGGCGAGACGGCTTCGGCGCCGGTCAGCAATATCCGCTCCCTGGGTCACCATATAAGCGACAAGGTATACGAGGCCATTACCGGAGTGCCAGGGGTGTTTTCCACCAAGCTGGCTTACGTTACCGTGACAGGTGAGGGTAACAGTTCCCGATATCGTCTGCAGGTCAGCGATGTTGACGGCAAGCGCAGCCGGATTCGCCTGGAGAGCAGCGAGCCTATCTTGTCGCCGGCGTGGTCGCCGGATGGCGAGAAACTGGCGTATGTGTCATTCGAAACCGGCAAGCCGGCCATCTTCGTGCACGAGATTGCCACTGGTGAGCGCACCAAGGTTGCGGACTTCCCTGGCCTCAACTCGGCTCCGTCGTGGTCGCCGGATGGCCGATCGTTACTGATGACCCTGTCCCGGGACGGCAACGCGGAAATCTACCAGATGAACCTGGCCGACCGGTCCCTGACCAGGCTCACCGATCACTGGGCCATTGATACTGAGCCCACATGGGATCATTCGGGTCGGGGAATCTTTTTCACATCAGACCGTTCAGGCGGGCCGCAGATCTATCATATGGAGCGCCCTGGCGCAGAGCCTCGCCGCGTGACCTTTGGCAGTCGTTACAACGCGCGGCCTCGCCCGGACCCCAGTGGCGATTATGTGTATTATGTGCACCAGCGAAACAACGCGTTTCATATTGCGCGGACCAACCTGAAGACCGGAGAGGAGGTGGTCATTACCCGGACCGAATCCGATGAATCACCCAGTCTCTCTCCCAATGGTCGCCTGCTGATATACGCAACGCAGCAGGGGGGATCCAGCGTTTTGACCGTCGTGTCATCGGACGGTGGTGCGGCTTACAGTCTGCCAGCCTCCGATGGTGCGGTCAGCGAACCCGCATGGGGACCGATCACGCGGTAACCGCCGGTACAGCGGTTGTCCGTAAATCCAGGAAACATCAGACCAAGAGGATATGAATGATGAAATTGTCTTTTACCCAGAAAGCCTGTGCCCTGTTGCTATCTACCGGCTTGGTGGCCGGCTGTAGTTCCACCGGAGGAGTCCAGGAGGATGAGAGCTACGGTTCAGATGTTGAAGCAATCGACCAGAGCGGAGGCTCTACGGTTTACGGCGGTACTGACAGCGGGAGCGTGTCCTCGACAGAGTTGACGGACGAGGAGCGTCAGGCCCAGCGAGAGCAGGCTGAACAGGAAGCACTGCGTGGTATCACGACGTTCTACTTCGATTTTGATACGGCCGAGATCAAGCAGGAGGCTCGCGACGCGCTGGTGGCTCATGCCCGCTTCCTGGCGGAGAACCCGCGCCAGCAGGTTCGCCTCGAAGGTCATGCGGATGAGCGCGGAACCAGTGAGTACAACCTGGCGCTGGGCGAGCGGCGGGCCAACGCGGTGGAGCGCTTCCTTGTGGTCAATGGCGCTTCACGCGGGCAGATCGAAACCGTAAGCTATGGTGAAGAGAAGCCGGCGGTGCGTGGTTCCAGTGAGAGTGCCTGGGCTCAGAATCGCCGTGTTGAATTAATGTATCAGTAACTTCGTTAAACCGTAACGGACGCCCCCATGAGAAAATACCTCGTGGCGACCGCACTGATTCCGCTGGGCTTTGGCCTGGCGGGAATCAGTCATGGACAGTCGTCAGTTCCCGCCTTCCAGAATAATGCGTCAGAAGCACAGCGCCAGTCTTCTACCAGTCAGGCGAATGCCGAACTCTTCTACATGATTCAGCGATTGCAGGAAGAGGTGCGCAATCTGCGCGGCCGCGTTGAGGTTCAGCAGAATGAAATCAACCAGCTGCAACAGCAGGGGCGTGATCGGTATGTAGATCTTGATCAACGATTACTGGATCTGTCGAAATCGATAGAGCAAATGGCGGCTGGGCCTGAAACCGCAGGCACGGTGCCGACCGCTGATCAGGGGGCTCAGAACCAGGTGCGGGATTATCGTCCTCCTGGACCGGAGGAGCAGCAGGCCTATCAGCGCATCATCGAACTGATCAGAGATGACAAAGACTACGACAGGGCGATCACCGGCCTCTATGAATTTATCGATCAGTACCCGGAAGGCGATCTCACGGTCAACGCCTACTACTGGCTGGGTGAGGTGTATCTGGTAAAGCCGCAACTCGAGCAGGCAAAACAGGCGTTCACCATTGTTGCAACCCGCTACAGCGATCATCGCAAGGCCCCGGATGCTGTTTATAAACTTGGGGTTACGCTGGATCGGCTGGGTGAGAACGAAGAAGCTTTGCGCCGTATGCGCAGTGTGGTCAGTGATTACCCGAACTCCGGCGCTGCCGAGTTAGCGCAGAAGTTTATCGACGAAAAAAAGGGTTGATCACCAAAAAAATATCAGTACTATATGCGCCTCGTTTGGGTCGTTAGCTCAGTTGGTAGAGCAGTTGGCTTTTAACCAATTGGTCGAAGGTTCGAATCCTTCACGACCCACCAATCTTTCAGGCGCGTGGCTGTTCGCCGGGTGTCGCTGGTTTTGACCGGCATTCGAGTTACGGGTCGTTAGCTCAGTTGGTAGAGCAGTTGGCTTTTAACCAATTGGTCGAAGGTTCGAATCCTTCACGACCCACCAACCTTCCAATCGCCTTGCAGCGGTTGGGCGTAAAAAAGAGCCTACGGGCTCTTTTTTTTTGCCCGTATGACGGTTTCATGAATCCGAAGCTGGAAATGATATACTGCACGGTGACTGTCCATCAGAGAGTTTGTCCATGACACGAGCGCAAGACCGAATCCTTGTACAGGAACACCTCGCTCACCTGGCGGAACCCAAGCCGCTGAGTGCCGAGGAAAAAGCCGACCTTGAGAGCCGTATCAAACAGGCCCTGAAGGAGCAGGATGCGGTGCTGGTCGCTCACTATTACACCGATCCGGACATCCAGCGGCTGGCCGAAGAAACCGGGGGCTGTGTCGCAGACTCTCTCGAGATGGCGCGTTTCGGTAACCAGCACCCGGCTTCTACGGTGGTGGTGGCCGGTGTCCGGTTCATGGGGGAGACTGCCAAAATCCTGAATCCGGAGAAACGGGTGCTGATGCCCACACTGGAGGCAACCTGTTCCCTGGATGTCGGCTGCCCGGCCGATGAATTCTCCGCGTTTTGCGACTTACACAAGGACCGCACCGTTGTGGTCTACGCCAACACCTCAGCTGCGGTGAAAGCCCGTGCGGACTGGGTGGTCACCTCAAGCTGTGCAGCGGCTATCGTTGAGCATCTGGATGCCCGCGGCGAGAAAATTCTGTGGGCACCGGACAAGCACCTCGGGCACTATGTGCAGAAAATCACCGGTGCGGACATGCTGCTGTGGGACGGCTCCTGCATCGTGCACGAGGAGTTCAAGTCCCGTGGCCTCGAGGATCTCAAGGCGGTTTACCCGGACGCTGCTGTTCTGGTGCACCCCGAATCCCCCGATGCCGTGGTGGGAATGGCGGATGTGGTGGGTTCCACTTCACAATTGATTCACGCGGTTCAGACCCTGCCGAACCAGACGTTTATCGTGGCAACCGATAACGGCATCTTCTACAAGATGCAGCAACTGGCTCCCAACAAAACGCTGATCGAGGCGCCCACCGCCGGTAATGGCGCGACCTGCCGCAGCTGTGCCCACTGCCCCTGGATGGCGATGAATGGCCTGGAGAATCTGTTGCAGGTATTGCAGCAGGGGCATCAGGAAGTGTTGGTGGACGACGCGCTGCGAGAGGATGCGCTGCGGCCTTTGCGCCGGATGCTCGATTTCACCGCCAACATGAACCTGAAGGCAGCGGGTAACGCCTGACCGTGGCGGCAGGGCGAGTCAGCGGCTGCTGGCCCGGATAACGCCTGCGATCTCGCTCAGACGTTCGTTCACCACCTGGCGCTCGGTCGCGCCGACCGGCAGGATTTCCTGTGCCTGGCGCAACTGGCGCTGGGCCGCTTCCAGGTCCCCCATCAGCAGCTCATATTCCGCCCTTGCTCTGTGGACGCCGACAATGTTGCGCGCCATGCCTTCGGCTTCGGCAAGGCGTAGCCAGAGGTGTTCACGCTCCGGGTACTGTCGGGTCAGGTTTTTCAGGTAATTGGCCGCCGCAGCTCCGTTGCCGGCGCCGATCTCGGCCATGGCGAGTGTGTAGGTGATCGGGTAGTTGCCGGGGTTGCGGGACAGTGCCGGTTGCAACAGGTCTCGGGCCTCGGTGAACTGCTTCTGGTCCATCAGTATTTCGGCTTTGGTGACCAGAAAGGTGATTCGGCGTGGATTGCTGGCCAGCAGCTCGTCAATGATGGCCATCGCCCGTTCTGGTTGCTGGTTGCGCTGGTACGCGACAGCGAGGCCGTACTGAATGGCTTCGCTGCGGACGGCGCCTTCCTTGGCCAGATAGCTTTCAAAGACCTTGACGGCGTCCTCTGCGGAATCGGCATAATGCACCTGCAGGCGGCTGCGCACGAGATGGTATTCCTGCTCGTCCTCCACCTGGGTGCTGGGGTACTGCTCCGCCCGGTTGCGGGTGTCTGACACCCGGCTCTGGGTCAGCGGGTGGGTGGACAGGTACTCCGGCATGCGGTTTCCCTGCAACCGGTTTTGCCGCATCATGATCTCGAACATTTCCGGCATACCCCGTGGGTCCATTCCAGCGCTGGCGAGAATGTCCATGCCCACACGGTCGGCTTCCTGCTCATGGGCGCGGCTGTAGGCCAGCATGTTCTGGACAGTTAACGCCTGGGTGCCGGCAATGGCCGCGATGCCAATGTCGGACTGGGTTACCGCTGACAAGATAATGCCCGCAATCATACCTGCCAGCACGAGAGGGGTATTCGTCTGTTGTTGCTCGAGGCGTCGCGCAAAGTGCCGCTGGCTGAGGTGTGCCAGTTCGTGCGCCATGACTGAGGCAAACTGTTGCTCCGTTCTGGCGTTCAGAAAAAGGCCGCCATTTACCCCGACGATACCGCCGGGAACGGCAAAAGCGTTGATCGCCGGGCTGTCCACCATGACCAGCGTCAGGTTCCGGTCATCCAGCGGGGCATACGGCACCAGGCGATAAGTGATGTTGTTCAGGTATTCAAACGCGATTGGGTCTCGAAGCTGTGGTAATGACCGGCGAATTGAAGTGAGTACCTGTCGCCCGATGTCCGCCTCCTGCTGACTGGAGATCAGTCCACCGCCGCTTCCGATGCTGGGCAGGTCAGTCTCTTGCCCGGCTGCGTACCCAGCTGGCAAAATCAGCATCAGGATAAGGATCAGAATTCGCCCGGCTTGCGGGGGCGAGTAACGAAAATCGATGTTCATAGGGGTCCAAGCGATCCGGTTCCGATTGCCACTCTGACCGCGCCTTTTGCGATTAGTTTTCAGTGCAAGGGTATCCGGCGGGATCAAGGTATGGATGCAATAGAGTAACACCCCCGGCATAATGCCCGCTTGATTCCTATCGTAATATTAATGGTGAAATATCAAATGCCTGACCGGACTCTCGATGCCACTGGCCTGCGCTGCCCCATGCCACTCCTGAAAACCAAGCTGGAGCTCAGCAGTATGACGGCAGGCGAGGAGTTGGAGGTGTTTGCGACAGACGCTGGCTCCCGGAGGGATATTCCGGCCTGGCTTGAGTTTTCACCTCATGAACTTCTCGACCACTCCGAGCATCGGGGCCGGTACCGATTCGTGATAAAGTGCGGCGCCGAGGCAGTTTGACCTAGAGGGTTTTGGCGGCCTCCAGTACCTCGTCGGCGTGACCTTTGACCGTCACGCCGCGCCATTCCCGGCGCAGCATGCCATCCTTGTCAATCAGGAAGGTGCTGCGTTCGATCCCCAGATACTCTTTGCCGTACAGCTTTTTCAGTTTGATGACGTCGAACAGCTTGCACAGGGTTTCGTCCTTGTCGGAAATCAGATGAAACGGGAAGTTCTGCTTCGCCCGGAAGTTTTCGTGGGCCTTGAGGCCATCCCTTGAGACGCCGAGAATCACCGTGTTGGCGGCTTCAAACTGGTCATGGCGGTCCCGGAAATCCTGACCCTCCAGGGTACAGCCCGGGGTGTTATCTTTTGGGTAGAAGTACAGTACGACCTGCCGACCCTTAAGGTCGGACAGCGATACGGACTGGTCGCCGGTTGCGGCGGCGGAAAATTCCGGAACGGGTTTATTGACTACCACGGATGACATGACATCTCCTTTAAGTCCCTTGTGTCGGTTCGTGCCCAACATTACCATATCGGTTTTATTCGGACGGAGCTTTTATGATTACGGGTAGCCTTGTCGCACTGGTCACGCCCATGCATCCCAATGGTGATATTCACTGGGAGGATCTGGACAAACTGGTGGACTTTCATCTTGAAAACGGCACTCACGGCATCGTCGCTGTGGGCACCACCGGCGAGTCCGCAACGCTGGATCCGGAGGAGCACATCCGGACCATCGAGCACATCATAAAACGCGTCAACGGCCGTATTCCGGTGATCGCTGGCACGGGTGGCAACAGCACCCGGGAAGCGATCGAGCTGACCACCGAGGCTGAGAAGGTCGGTGCTGATGCCTGCCTGCTGGTGGTGCCTTACTACAACAAGCCCACCCAGGAAGGTTTGTACCGACATTTCAAGGCCATCGCCGAGGCAGTGCCCGGTATGAAGCAGATGCTGTACAACGTGCCTGGCCGGACAGCCTGCGACATGCTGAACGAAACCGTGCTGCGTCTGGCGGACATTCCGAACATTGTGGCGATCAAGGACGCCACCGGTAACATCCCCCGCGGCGCCGAACTGATTGAGGCGCTGGAAGGGCGCCTGGCGGTCTACTCCGGTGACGACGCCACGGCGGCCGAACTGATCTTGTGTGGTGCGAAAGGCAACGTGTCGGTGACCGCAAACGTGGCGCCCAAAGCCATGGCGCAGTTGTGCGAGGCCGCAGTTGCAGGTAACGAGCTTGAAACCCGCCGGCTCAATGACTTGCTGATGCCCCTGAATCGTAAGCTGTTCCTTGAGGCGAATCCGATTCCCGTCAAATGGGCGCTGAATCGCATGGGTATGATCGGTGAGGGTATCCGCCTGCCGTTGACGCCGCTGAGTGAGAAATTCCACGGTGAAGTGGAAGAAGCGCTGCGCGCGGCCGGTGTGATCTGACACTGCCAACCCGATCACCTGTAACCGGAGTTGCTTGATGCAGGTTCCAGAAAGAACCCTTTTGTTTTGCTCCCGGCCACTGGCCGGGTTCGTTTTGCTCGCCGGCCTGTCAGGCTGCAGTTTCATAGAAGATCGCTCCGAGCGTTACGTCAACGCGCCGGAGGGCGAGCCTCTTGAAGTACCCGCCGGCCTGGACGCTTCCCGCATTGACCAGAGCATGCCGATACGTCCGATTTTCACGGCCGACAACCGCCGGTTCTACGCCGGTGAGATCCCGACACCGCCGGACATGACCTCCGAGATTCTTGACGAAAACTACGTCATAGAGGAACTGGATGGTCGTCTCTGGCTGCTGGTAAACGATGTACCTGGCCGGCTCTGGCCGGAAGTCAGCACCTGGATGGCCGACAGCGGCCTGGGTATTGCCGAGGAAAGTCCTCAACTGGGGATTCTTCAAAGCGAACTGGCCAATTTCAGTCGCCGAAGCCGGGAACTTCTGAACCTCGGCAATGAGCCCGCCGCGGAAGAAGCCCGGGTTGTTCTCCAGGTCAGGCTGGCGCCGGGTATACGTCGGAAAACAACCGAGATCCGGGTTCGCCGTCTGGAGCTTGAGGAGGCACCTCAGGGGCTGTTGTCCTGGGAGGATGTTCCGGTTCAGTCCGACCAGGATCGTGACCAGCAGGAAGCGCTGTTGTCTGACATTGCCGACTTCCTGAAATCCCGTGAAGAAAACAAATCCTTCTCCCGCGTGGCCTCGGGCATCGTTTCCGAGCCGCTGGTGCGTTTGATCTCCGAGAATGACGAGGCTGAGGCGATCCGGGTCGAGCTGGATTACGGCCGCACCTGGGCCGAGGTGAACCGCTCGCTGGAAGAAATCGACGCCCGTATCCTGGACCTGAACCGAAGCGCCGGCTGGCTGCAGGTGGATTTCCGTACTGCCGACGAGCGCGACCCCGGCTGGTTCTCCTGGTTCAGTGATGCCAACCAGCCTGTTCACACCCACACGGTGAACGTAACCCGCGATGGCACTACCATGGTGGTGACTGCCGAGACCACCGGCAACTTCGAGGGCGAGTACAGCGCACCGGACCTGCTGACCGAACTGTTTGACCACCTATACTGATGAGTGGAAGCCCGGTCAGAGTGCCGGGCTTCGACGTGGAGACCCCGATGGAAAAGCGAGAAGAGCTATACGCGGGCAAGGCCAAGTCGGTCTACCGCACTGACGACCCCGAACGTTTTGTACTGCTGTTCCGGGATGATACCTCTGCCTTCGATGGCGAGAAGAAAGAGCAACTGAACCGCAAGGGCATGGTGAACAACAAGTTCAACGCATTCATTATGGAGAAACTTCAGGCCGCAGGCGTGCCAACCCATTTTGAGGGGTTGCTGTCGGACACCGAATCGCTGGTGCGCAAGCTCGACATGATTCCGGTGGAGTGTGTGGTGCGTAACGTTTCGGCCGGCAGTCTGTGCCGCCGTCTGGGTGTGGCCGAAGGTCAGACACTGAACCCGCCGACCTTCGAACTGTTCCTGAAGAACGACGCCTTGCATGACCCGATGGTCAATGAATCGCTGGCCATCAGCTTTGGCTGGGCCACCGAAACCGAGCTGG
>DASSWD010000343.1:0-9036 GCA_035705335.1 Marinobacter sp.
CCGCCCCAGCGGCGGGCCGGGCGCAACACCAGGGTGCGGGTGTCGTGGGTGTCCTGGTGAATCTGCTCCACTCGGGCCGGAGTGTACGCCTGTAACCACATGGGGTTGACCACCTCGGTGATCGGGTCCAGGTAGGTTTCCGGTCGCTCGGTGTTCAGAAGCTGGCGGCCGAGCCAGTGGAAAGCGCGGCGATGCAATGCGGGTGCTGGATTCATGAAAGGGTTGCTCACTCTGTTCTCTTGTGTACAAGTGTTCACTAATGTGTACGACTGTACACCTGGAAGGCTGGACCGACAATCGCGGCCTGTCAGTTGGCTCAAAATGACAAGAGCGTTGCGCCTTTTCGGGCGCAGATGTGTACACTTGTGACCGATAAGATCAGACCACTCGGAATGGCTATGGCAGAACGACAAAGGCGCAGGCCGGGGGAGACCCGGGAAAAGCTGATGAACGCGGCGCTCACGCTGGTAGGTAAGGGGCGGCATTTCGCCAGCCTCGGCATCCGGGAAGTCACCCGGCAAGCGGAAGTGGTGCCCACCTCTTTTTACCGTCATTTCCGCAACATGGACGATCTCGGATTACAACTGGTGGATGAGCTGGGGCTGGTGCTGCGCAGGATGATGCGTGAAGCCCGGGCCAACGTGTTGCAGGCAGACAAGTTGATTGAGGAATCGGTGGGCATTTTTGTTGCCCATGCCCGGGCGAACCGGAGTTTCTTTCTGTTCATGGCCCAGGGCCTGGCCGGAGAAAGCAAAGCGGTGCAGGAAGGGATTCGCAGTGAAATGCGATTCTTCGCCAGCGAACTCGCCAACGATCTCCGGCGCCTGCGGTTGCTCACCCATCTGAGCGACTCCGATCTGGACATGACCAGTGAGCTGGTGGTTCGAACCGTGGCGTTCAGCCTGACCGACCTGTTGGGTGTATCAGGCGATGACGACGACCAGATCGGTGAAATCCAGCGCCGCACCACCCGTTACCTGCAGATGATTTTCGTCGGCGCCGGCCACTGGCAGAGTGACGGCCAGCGTGGTGCCGGCGTCTGACGGATCAAACTATTTGACGGCTTTGCGGGATCGGGTCCGCTTGGATGTCGGCGGCACAATCAACGCTTCCAGCTCATCCAGCGCCTCGCCGGTATAGACCGCCAGTTTCTGCATGCTGGGCAGGGTATCCCGGCAGCCGGTGTAACCGAAATTCAGCGACCCGGCATAGCTCAGGCAGGTGATGTTCAGAGCACCGCCGTGGGCGATCAGTGACACCGGATACATGGCCTCCAGCTTCGCCCCTTCATAATACAGGGTGCGGTCGGGCCCGGGCACGTTGGAAATGGTCACGTTGAAAACTGGCCGCATTCGCCCGCCCAACCCGGACATCAGTTGCAGGATATAAGGCGACATCAGCAGCATGGTGTACTGGGTCAGCGCGCTTTTGGGCAGCTTCTGCAGGTGTTCTTTTGCCCGCCGGGTGGAGGTCTTGATTTGCTGCAGCCGGTTCAGAGGGTCTGCTTCATCGGTGGCCAGGGAGGCAATCATGAAGCTGATCTGGGTGCCGGTGCCTTCATCGTCCGCCGGGCGGATGTTCACCGGTATGCCTGCGGTCAGCGGGATGTCCGGCAGATTGTCCTGTTCCAGCAGAAACCGCCGCAACGCGGTCCCGCACAGATACAGCACGATGTCGTTCAGTGAGGCGCCGGAGGCCTGGCCAAGTGACTTCAGCCGGTCCAGCTGATAATGCTGGGTGGCGAACCGGCGCTGGCCGGTCACCCGGTGGTTGAGGACTGACACCGGCCCGGTAAATGGCGCGGTGAGTCCGTCTTCCGGGTGGCGCACCGAATGCACCAGCCGGTTACCCGCCTGCCACAGCCGGGGCGCCATATCGGCCTGCAACTTCAGGGCATCCATGGCCTGGGCAAAAGCCGCCGGCACACTGGCTTCAGCATCGGTCTTGCTGCCACGGCGGCGTTCCGGCCGCACGCTCCAGGGCGGGGCCATGTTGATCCGGTCAGGATCGGTGGTCAGCACCCGCTGCATCAGCCGCACACCGCTGATGCCGTCGATCATCGAGTGGTGCATCTTGGTGTAGAGGGCAAACCGGTTGTTTTCCAGGCCCTCAATCACGTGGCATTCCCACAGCGGCCGGGAGAAATCCAGCGGGTTGGAATGCAGGCGGGATACCAGAACCCCCAGTTCCCGCTCGCCGCCAGGGCGGGGCAGGGCAGAGTGGCGTACGTGGTAATCGAGATCGATGTCCTTATCGAGTTTCCAGGCCGGGGCAATCAGCCGACCCAGAAAACCGGACCAGGCCAGTTTGTAGCCCCAGGGGGGCGCTACATCACCGGCTTCCTTCATGCGGGCAACCATGTCGCGCAGGAAGGTTTCAGGAGCGCCGTCCGGCAGCGAGAAAATCTGAAGCGTACCCACGTGCATCGGGGTGTCTTCGGATTCTACCGCCAGCCAGGAAGCGTCCAGGGTTCCGAGACGTTTCATTCCTTGTCGTTCTCCGTGATCTGTACATTTATTGTTGACTGCAAGTATACCCATTAATCCGGTCCTGACACGATGATTAACCACGGCGGTTTCACCCTGGTTAACCGGTCAACGATTTACATTATTTATCGTTGGCCGGCTCCTGATTGTGCGATGACTGTGCTAATTTCAGAAGGAGCGAACAGTAATAAGACAGCTCCCGCGTCTCAAGGAGTACAACCTATGACCTTCCTGAACGGCATTACCCTTTTGCTGGTGTATCAGCTGGTCGGCGAAATCACCGTGCGCCTGCTGGGCCTGCCGATTCCCGGGCCGGTATTGGGCATGGTGATGCTGTTTATCACCCTGTTTATCCGCAAGCGCACGCCAGCTTCGCTGGACCAGGCGTCTTCCGCGCTGCTCAGCCATCTGTCGCTGCTGTTTGTGCCCGCGGGGGTGGGCATGGTCGTTCACTTCGAACGCATCGCCGATGAATGGTTGCCAATCACGGTTGCGCTTCTGCTCAGTACCATCATTACCATGGTGGCCACCGCATTAATCATGCAGGTGACCACCCGCTGGTTTGCGCGCTCGCCGGGCAGAGGTGTACAGGATGAATGAACCCGGATTGAGAGACATCTGGGTTTACCTGTCCGCCTCACCCCTGTTGGGGCTTACGGTCACGTTGGTCGCCTATGGACTGGCGTACCGGCTGTATCTGAAAACCCGGTCCAACCCGCTGGCGCATCCGGTGGTCGCATCAGTGGCCATGCTGATTTTCCTGCTGCTGGCGACGGGAACCTCCTATCAGGATTACTTCGAAGGCGGGCAGTTTGTGCACTTTCTGCTTGGCCCGGCCACCGTGGCACTGGCAGTGCCCCTGTATCAGCAGTTGTCACGGCTGCGGGAGCTGTGGTTGCCGGTGACCGTCTCGCTGATCAGTGGAGTGATCATCGCGGCCGGCAGTTCCATTGCGCTCGCGCGTTTGCTCGGTGGGTCGAGAGAAATCCAGATGTCCCTGGCGCCCAAATCGGCCACCGCACCGGTGGCCATGGGCATCTCCGAGAAGATTGGCGGCCTGCCGTCGCTGACGGCGGTGCTGGTGGTGATCACCGGTATCACCGGTGCCGTGCTGGGCACCAAACTGTTTGAGTGGATCGGGGTGAAAGACAACGCCGCCCGGGGCATCGCCATGGGCGTCGCGGCCCATGGTATTGGCACCGCCAGGGCATTCCAGGTGAACGACCAGATGGGCGCGTTTTCGGGCCTGGCCATGGCGCTTTCAGCCTTTGCCACCGCGTTGCTGGTGCCCTGGCTGGTGGATCTTTTCGCAACCTGGCTCGTATGAAAGGCCATACAACAATAACCATACTGCGAGGTCGTCTTGACTAAACATACCCTTGGTCGGAACAGCCTGATCACGCTTGTCGTTGCCGTCCCGATGAGCCTGCCGGCGCTGGCGCAACAGCCACAGGACCCAGCGGCATCGGAAGAAATGGTCATTGAAGTGACCGCGCCCAGGCTCACCCGCGATCTTTATGAAACACCGGCGGCGGTGTCAGTGATCAACGCACCGGATATCCGGGAAGGTCAGCAACGGCTGCAACTGGACGAATCCCTCAGCACGGTGCCCGGTCTGTTTTTCCAGAACCGGTACAATTTCGCCCAGAACCTCAGAGTGTCCACCCGGGGCTTTGGGGCCCGGTCTCCGTTCGGCATCCGCGGTATCCGTATCCAGGTGGACGGCATTCCCTACACGCTGCCGGATGGCCAGTCCCAGATCGATTCCATCGATCTTGAAGCCGCGCAGCGCATTGAGGTTATCCGTGGGCCGGCGTCGGTTCAATACGGCAATGCGGCTGGCGGGGTGATCGACATCACCACCGCCCGGGGTGATGAGCTGCCGGAAGGCGGTCGCGTTCGGCTCGACGGTGGCAGCGACGGCTATCGAAAAGCCACTGTGCAGGGCAGTGGCGTGAACGGTGACACCAGCGCCGTCGGCACCTTGTCCTGGCTGACCGTGGACGGCCACCGGGAGCAGAGCGAAGCGGAGAAGGGCCTCTTCAACGGTCGGCTGTCCCACAAGCTGAGCGAGGGCCGGCGGGTGACCGCCACCTTCAACGCGTTGTACAACCCGGAATCCGAAGACCCCGGCGGCCTCACTGCCGCGCAGGTGGCAGAGGACCGGAACCAGGCGACTTTTCTGGCCAAACGGCTCGACAGCGGTCAGTCGGTAGAACAGCAGACCCTGGGCCTGCAATATGAGGACAGCGAGGCTCTGCCGGGCACACTGACCGTCAACACCTTCTACAACCGTCGGGACTTTGCCCAGCAGTTGCCATTCCCCGGTTCCAGCCGGATTGCGTTTGACCGGAATTTTTACGGTGTCAGCTCCCACTACCAGCAGGTCTCTGAGCTGGCGGGCATGACGCTGACCTGGGTGACCGGGGCGGATCTGCACCGGCAGTCTGATGACCGCCGCCGTTACCAGGTGTCGTCTGATGGTGATGTGACGGGCCAGACCCAGGACGAAACCCAGAACGCCACCAACCTGGCGGTGTTCGGCCAGGGCGATCTGGCCCTGACCGAGCGCTGGAACCTGTCGCTGGGTACCCGCTGGGATCAGCTGCGTTTGTCCATTGATGACGAGTTTCTTTCCAATGGCGACGATTCCGGCTCCCGCACCTTCCGGGAGATCAGCGGCGTGGCAGGCCTGAGCTATAAACTGGCGCCCATGCACCAGGTCTACGTCAACATCGGCACCGCCTTCGAGTCCCCCACTTTTACCGAGTTCGCCAACCCCAACGGCGGCAACGGGTTCAACCCGGACATCGAGCCCCAGCAGGCGCTGAACCGGGAACTGGGTATGCGCGGCCTGATCGGTCAGGGCCTGGCCTACGATATCGCCCTGTTTTCTATCCGGGTGGACGACGAGATTCTGCCGTTCAACGTGGGTGACCAGACCTTTTACGAAAACGCCGGCGAAACCCGCCGCCAGGGCCTGGAGCTGGGCATCGACTGGGACATTTCCTACGCTTGGCGGGTGACCAGCGCGTTGACCCTTGCCGACTATGAACTGCGGGACTTCACCGACGAGCAGGGCAACAATGCCAGTGGCAATGAGATTCCCGGCCTGCCTTCGACGCTCTGGGTCAACGAGCTGAAGTGGCAGGGGGCCGGTGGCCGGTTTGCGGCACTGGAAAGCCAGTACATCGGCGAGTTCTATGCGGAGAACAGCAACCAGACCGAGGTCAGCGACGTCTGGCTGCTGGGCTTGCGGGTGGGCGACCGGTTCCTGATCAGTGATCAGTCCTTCAGCGTCTATGCGGGCCTGCGTAACCTGATGGATGAAGACTACTTTGCTAACGTGCGCATCAACGCCAACGCCAATCGCCCGGTGGCGGATCGTGGCTATTTCGAGCCTGGCCCCGGCCGGACGGCCTATGCCGGTGTGGAGTGGTCGTTCTAGCCTTCTTCGTCCCGCCCCTCCCGGAAACAGGTGCCGCCGCCATCGGCATTCAACTGCGAAATGGCGGATGGCACGCCCTCAGGGGTGAGTCTCAGGTCGCCAATCCCGGCGTTGTTCCACATCCGCTCGCCGGCCTCACGGCCCTCCGGCAGGCGGGGGGAAATGCGCATGCGCCGGCGCTTGGTAAACCAGTTCAGCGGTGACCGGGGCGCAAACAGCCAGCGGTTCAGTCGGTCCAGCCACTCCAGCAGGCCATTGGGGAATTCGTTCTTGATACCGCTGCTGGTGATCTGCCAGATATGGGGGCTGTTGCGTTTGTGGCGCAGCCGCACGTCGTAGGCGAACGAGTAGTGCACATCCCCGGACAGAATCACGAAATGCCTCGGGGTTTTCGGATGGCCAAAAATATTGAGCAGCACATTCGCGGCGCCCCGGTGAGCCATCCAGTTCTCGGCGTCCACCAGCAGGGGCTTGCCGAACCAGGTGAACACCCGCTGGACCATCTCGATCAGCTTGACCCCGAACATCGGCGCCGGCGACACCACCACGACCGCATCTTTGCCCATCACCGCCTGCTGAAAGTCGGTCAGGGCTTCCCAGTCCATCAGCCCCGAGGGGTGGCCGCGCCGGATCTCGCTGCGCCAGCGCCGGGTGCGGGTGTCCAGCACCACCAGCGGCGGTTCGGTGGCCAGGGTGTAGTGCCAGTGGTGGAAGTGGAACAGGGTATCGATCAGTTCGTCCTGCAGGCCGGCATCGAGGTCTTCCCGGGGCGCTTCCGCCGGTAACAGCGCG
Source organism: Marinobacter sp. (assembly GCA_035705335.1). GTDB lineage: Bacteria > Pseudomonadota > Gammaproteobacteria > Pseudomonadales > Oleiphilaceae > Marinobacter. The sequence goes on from DASSWD010000343.1 coordinate 6,727, forward strand.
GCACATTGCTCGATCAGCTCGTCAAATACGGCCGGCTGGTTGCCCCAGCCCTGACACAGCAGATAGCCAAGCAGGGCGTTGCCAATGATGCGGCGGGAAAACGGGTGGTCGTAGGCGGTGCTCTCCCACAGAGCCGACAGGTTCCAGTCGTCGGTCACGTCGTGATCATCGAAGATCATGTACACCGGCACGTTGGCCAGGGCCCGCGCGGCATCGGGCAGAGTGGCCCGGAACCGGTCGATGTGTTCCTGCTCCCGTCGATAGCGGGCCTGGTCATCCGGTTGGCTGACCGGCATCGCCTCGGTGACCAGTTGCCAGGGTGCCGGCGACCAGACCAGCAGGTACATGGCGAATACTTCGGCAAAACTGATCAGGTGATTACCCGCGTGGGCGGTGGTGAACACCGGTTTGCGCACGCCGCCGAAGAACTTTTCCGTCAGGTCTTCATTGAACTCTGATTCCGGCAGCAGGCGATCCCGGTGATAGTAGGTATCGGCATTGTCGGCCAGGGCACTGCTGTGGGTCAGATCGGCACCGGCAAGTGTTTCCTGAGCCAGACTCAATGCCTGCACCACCTCGTGAATGGCGTGCAGCATGGGGCCGGCGACGTCATCAGCGTAAATCTGATCGCCGGTCATCAGCAGCAGGGCGGGACGGTCGTTGGGGGAAGCGGCATTCGCCAGTTCCTGATCCACCCGAACCAGCCCATCGGTAGCTGGATGGTGAGGACGCCGGCAGGAACCGTGCAGAAGGCGGTCCAGCCGGGGTTTGATCACAAACGTTGGCCGGGTGTGGCCGTCATGACACAGGTGCGGCGCCCAGTCCTGAATGCGGCCCGCGCTGGTGCCGTCAGCGTTCGTCAGGTGCAGGTCGTAGCCGATCAAACGGGAAGCCGGTAAGGGCGTGTCCGGCTGAAAACGGATCAGATGAAGCCAGGCCAGTTGCCCGACGCGCAGCCTGGTGTGCTCTTCGGCGTTGGCCTTGCGGCTGAGAATAGGGTTGTCACCGTCGAACAGCTCGACGGTGACCGACACAGGGTCGCGGGTTACCAGCCAGAGGGTCAGGGACTCGCGATCGGTGTGGCGAAGAATTGGGCCGGCCAGCACGGCGGGAACCGTGCTGGCGTCTTGTGGGTGATATGTTGGTGTCGTCAGTGGGGTCTGACTCACATTCAGTCGTCCCGTTCTACCCGCACCGGCTCAAGGCTGTCGCTGCGGAAGTCAATTTCCAGCTCCTGGTCCCGATCGTCATCGCCTTCGACGGTGATGTTGCCGCGGGAGCTGATTTCGAATTCATCAAACCAGACCATGCCTTCACGACCGGCGGCGTCCAGGTAGTCCAGCACCGCGTCTGCAGACAAGCCGAAGCGTTCACGATCGTACCGGCTGCGATTTTCACGCTCGATGTTGCCGTTGTCGTCGAATTCCAGTTCAACGTACCACTGGTCGTCCAGCCAGCCTTCAATTTCCACGTCATCCTGAAGGTCATCATCAAATTCGATGCTGCGGAACTCGACGATGCCATAATCCGTGCCCATTGCAACGGCGTTCTTCGCGTCGTCCAGACGGGCGTCGGCCATCGCCAGAGGGGCTGCGGTGATGCCGGCAATCAGTCCAAGTGCAGTCAATGTTTTCATATCAGTCTCCTTATTCATCAGATGTGAATCACTGACGGCGTTGCGTTTCCTGTCAGCTTGGAGGCATTCTGGAACAATCAGACTGACACCAGCGTGAGCGGTTCGTTCATGATTCATTCATTTTGCATCTGACACCATTGGACGTGTGACTAACGTTAGGATAAACAAACCCATGGCAGTATTACGCGCAATGCCCGCTGATCAGTTTACCCGCCGGATGCTGGTGGGTTGCCTGCTGGTGGCGGCGCTGGCGGTGTCGCTGCGGATGGCCCATGCCGACGATGACGACGACTGGCGCTCCCTGCACAGGCAGGTAGAGGCCGGGCAGATCAAACCCCTGAGCGAGATTCTGGACGCCCTGGCCAGGGACTGGCACGGGGATGTGATTGATGTGGATATCGAAGACGATGATGGCGAGACCCTCTACGAGATCGAACTGCTGGGCCCCCAGGGCCAGGTAGTGGAATTCGAGATAGACGCTCGCACGGGCGAGGTTCTGGAGATAGAAGGGCGTGATCTGAGGAGCATGCAACGCCGATGAAAATTCTGCTCGTTGAAGACGATACGGCGCTGGCCGAAGGGCTGTCGTCGGCGCTCAAGGATGCGGGTGTTCTGGTGGAAGTAGCCGGCGATGGCCGCAGCGCCGATTTTCTGGTCAGCACCGAACGCTACGA
>DASSWD010000344.1:0-5739 GCA_035705335.1 Marinobacter sp.
GGTGTCTGACTCGGGGCTGGAAACCAGGTCCAGAAAGGCCGGGTTGGCGAACTCGATACGGCCCAGGATGTCGGTATGGACGATACCCACCGGCGCATCGCGCGTAAGTGACCGGAAAAACGCTTCGCGCTCCGCCAGCGACCGGAAGATATCGTCCCGCTCCTGGCGCACCACGTTGAAAATACGCGCCACGTTACGGATTTCAGCGCCGCCCGCTTCTGACACGGGCTGATCCCGTTCCCCGGTGTGGCACTGGTAAATCTGCGCACCCAAGGTGCGCAGCGGCCTCATTAAACGATGGAATATCCAGAACGCCAGGGGGGCGAGCAGCAGGGTGACACCCAGCAGCGTGAAACCAAAACCCTCCTGCAGGCGATTCGCCGGCGCAAACGCCTCCCGGGTGGGCCAGACGGCGGCGACAAACCAGGGGGCCTGGGCCATCTGCCGGTACGCCATGATGGCGTCCCCGGAGGACCCCTCCCGATCCCGTATGGCACCTTCAAAACCCGTCATGGCCCGCTTCATGGACACGGTGCCTGAATCGACAGCGGTCATGGCCTGATTCTGATCACTGCCATCCACCAGAACCGTGCCGTTGCGTGTCACCAGCCGGAGAAAGCCGGTTGTGCCCACACGGATGTCGGCAAACTCTCGCATGAAGTTGTCGCCATCAAGAAAGATCAGACCGCCAATCATGCCAATAAAGCGCTGTTTCAGGTCAAACAACGGCACCGCCATCATCAGACCGGGCCGACCATCAAGTGCTGTTCTGTATGGCTCACTGATGATCGGGCTGAGACGGCGACTGACCTCCTGGAAATACTGCCGGTCTGTTGCGATGTAGCCCGGCCGGAAGAAGTCGGAAGGCGTGCCCGCCAGCAACTCACCACCGGCATCAAAGACAAAGGTTGCGTCAAATAACTGCAGTACCGCCCGATTATCCCGCAGCAGCGCCATCGCCCCGTTAGACAAGCGCGCATCTGACTGCGGCGCGTCTTCGGCAATCAGCGTCAACACGTTCAAGCGTTGAGAGAGCTTCCAATCCAGATCCCGGGCCGCCAGTGCACTGGTGGTTTCAAGTTGGCCTTTTGCCATGCGCTCTAATTCTGCACGGCTCAGGGCCGTACCAATCACCGTAATCGCCAGTAGAGACACGCCTGTGAATACGACTACCAGCACCACAGCCCGATTTACCAGGCTGTCAAACCACCGCTTGATCACGCTCAGAGCTCCCGCGTCTGGGTCTTCACATTGACTTAAAGCGTAACAGACGAAGCCGGATCGGTCAGATTTCACTTGTAATTGTAGTGATAATGGTTAACATTTAGGTCCAAGTTAAATTTACCGATGTAACTGGTATCTCTATGAATGCTGTCAGCGACGCAACCGGCCCCCTGGCGCAACTGATCGACATGGGCGGCCCTGTCATGTGGGTTTTGCTTGTGCTTGCCGTCTTGGGCACGGTGACTTTTGTCTATCTAATGCTATTCGGCGCACTTTATGCACCCCGCATGACCCACCCTCTGCGCCAGCTGCTCGGTCAGTGGCAAGCCGCGCCCAGTGACGCTCGCCCGGAACAACTTCGCCGCCAGGCCGGCTTCTTCGCCCGCCGTAACCCGATGATGCATCTGCTGGTGGACAGCATGACTGGCTGCCAGTCCGCCACCCCTGTGACGGGCGTTCGCGAAACCGCCGCCCGTGATGCCCAGGGTGCCCTCGAACCCTTCGAGGGGCCCCTTAAACTGATCGAAGTCATCGCCGCCCTGGCGCCTTTGCTTGGCCTGTTGGGGACGGTAATGGGTATGATGGAAGCGTTCAGCGCCATGGCCGCCACTGAAGGCCGGGCCAACGCCAGCCAGCTCAGCGGCGGTATCTACGAAGCCCTGATCACCACAGCCGCGGGCCTGGCGGTTGCCATTCCGTTCGCGGCACTGGCCGCCTGGATAGAATTCCGGCTGCGCCGCATTCACCGCACCATGAACAGCGCGCTGGTGAGCGTGTTCAACGTGGTGTCGTCGGGCGTTGCCCGGGACAAGCCCATGATGGAAGCCGCTGCGCCCCGCAATGACAGCGCCAGCGGTGCGGAAGCCTACCACACCAGGGACCGTAAGCGTCTGGCCCATGCAACTGGTTGAACCACGCCCTAACCGCCCGATGCCTATCCGGATAACACCGCTGATCGATGTGGTGTTTATCCTGCTGGTGTTCTTCATGCTCACCACCCGCCTGTTACCGGTGGATTACCTGGAACTCAGCAATGACACCCAGGGCCGCAGCACCGTAACCGGCGAGCCCCTGCCAGAACTAGTGATTGAAGCCGATGGCACCATAACCTGGCAGGGTGTTCATTACGCCCGGGCGACACTGCTGGAGGCACTCCGGGCCAGCGGCATCAGCGAAGTGAACCTGGCCACCCGGCCAGACACCGAGCTGTCCAGTTTTACCCGCACCGTCAGTGCGCTGGACAACGCCGGCATTCGCCCCCACTGGAAACGCAACGCAGATTCCGACTGATGCAACCATTTGTGCCACCACCGACCACCTCCGGCAAAGGACTGCTCGACCGTGTGGAAGATGCCCTGTTGCCGTTGATCAACCTGGTGTTTCTGCTGTTGATGTTCTTTATTGTGGCCGGCCAGCTAGCGAATGACCCACTGCCAGACTTGCCGGGTTCCAGTCAGGCACAGGAAGACCGCTCCCCGGAAGCCGACCTGGTGGTCAGAGCAGACGGCCAATGGCAGGTGGACGGCGACACTCTGCAAGGCGAGCAACTGTTGACCCGGTTACCGGCCCCGGAGGAGCAGGCTCCTCTAAAAATTGCCGCTGCCGCCGAGCTGACCATGGCCGATCTGGAAATCCTGTTCCAGTTGCTGGAGAAGGGCGGTTACCGGGATGTGCTGCTGCTGACGGAGCCCGGCGCATGACTCCCGTCGGCCTCAAACCAAAACTGCTGCTACTGGCTATTGCCCTGATCGCCACCGCCGGGGCGCTGGTGCTGGCTGCACCCGACGAGCCCCTGGAGTTGCCGACCCTGGGGGAGAATGCCATCAACACCGCGCCGGCGATCAAAGTCAGCCTGGCCGGTCGCCAGGCACCAGAACCAGAGCCAGCACCAGAGCCTGAACCTGAACCAGAGCCTGAACCTGAACCTGAACCTGAACCTGAACCAGAGCCTGAACCCGAACCTGAACCTCAGCAAGAGCCGGTGACACAGCCCGCGGCCCAACCCTGGCAGCCACCGGTGCAGCAGACTGCAGACACTGCGGGGGAAGAGGCCGACGACCAGGTTAGCCAGAGCGCCGTTGCGCTGCAGAATGCCGGCACCTCCGCCGATCTGGACAGCTATCTGGGCACACTGAGCCGACACCTGGCCCGTTATTATGAATACCCCCGCCGGGCCCGGCGCCTGGGCCAGGAAGGTACGCCGGTCATCGTGTTCGAGTTTGCCCGGGACGGCACCCTGATTGACCATTCCCTCAGGGACAGCTCCGGCCACAAGCTGCTGGACGAGGCGGCCATGGCCATGCTCGCCGATGCCGCCCCGCTACCGGAAGTGCCCAGCAACATGCGCGGGCGCACCTTCACCTACGCCCTTCCCGTGCGCTTCAGCCTGCGCTGACCGCCCGCACCAGCGCAGCGCAGCCCGCACCGGCGCAGTGCGGGAACCCCGATACAGGCCCTTTTACCAATCCATCCACGACCTTCCAACTCTCTGTTTTTAAATGATATTCATACCGGATCATGCAAGCTGGCACGGACCCTGCTGAGCACCCCTAGCAGAAACGGCTTCTGCCCCACAATCCAAGTGTTTTCAGACGACGGCGTCTGCTCCCCCGACTCACGGTGAGACCAACGGAATAATGCAGCGCCGTTTTTTTCGCGGTCAGTAAAGACCAGGGACCGAATAGAGGTTAACGCTATGTCTTACATCATGCCTTCGGAGTTCGTCACCAAAATGGTAGACGCCGGTGAATCAAAAGTGTACACGGCCACTCGGGACGTGTTGATCCGGGCTTTCATGGCAGGAGCGATTCTGTCACTCGGAGCTGTATTCGCCGTGACCGTCGCCGTGCAGACCGGCAGTCTGCTGGCCGGCGCCATGTTGTTCCCCATTGGCTTCTGTATGCTCTATCTGATGGGCTTTGATCTGCTCACCGGCGTGTTCATGCTGACACCACTGGCCCTTCTGGACAAACGCCCGGGCGTTGATACCCGGGGCATTCTGCGTCACTGGGGTTGGGTATTCCTGGGTAATTTTGCCGGTGCTATGACCGTCGCTGCCATCATGGCGTTTGTGTTTACCTATGGTTTCAACACCGAGCCGGGTGCGGTCGGCGAACGCATCGCAGCCATCGGCAAGGACCGCACTCTGGGCTATGCCGAGCACGGCGTTGCCGGCTGGTTCACTATTTTTCTGCGGGGCGTGCTGTGCAACTGGATGGTATCCATGGGCGTAGTCGGCGCAATGGTATCCACCACGGTTCAGGGTAAGGTATTGGCCATGTGGATGCCGGTCACCCTGTTCTTCTACATGGGTTTCGAACACTCCATCGTCAACATGTTCCTGTTCCCTTTCGCCCTGATGATGGGCGGCGAGTTCAGCATCATGGATTACTTATTCTGGAACGAAATCCCGACCGTACTCGGCAACCTGGTGGGGGGCCTGTCCTTTACCGGCCTGACACTTTACGCCACCCACGTGCGCACCGCGCCCAAACGCCCTCTGGCAGGCGACTTCCGTGAGCCGGCGGTAGCTCGCAACGCCTGATATCGATTTGCTGTCAGCTACAGTGTGACACCCTTCACCCTCCGGCACCGCGCCGTCCGGAGGGTTTTTTCCATGAGCGGGGGCCGATGGTGAACCACAGCCTTACTGTCCAGACCGGCCAGGCCAGCGAGGCGGGCCGCAAACCGGTGAACCAGGATTTCCACGGTTTATTGATCCCTGGCAACCACCAGCGCCTGACCAAAGGCATTGCCGTGGTCATCGCCGATGGCATCAGTTCCAGTAACGTCAGCCAGGTAGCCAGCGAATCGGCCGTGGCGGGATTTCTCAGTGACTACTACTCCACGCCCGACAGTTGGTCAGTCAAACAGTCAGCCCAACGGGTCATCAGAGCCACCAATGCCTGGCTGCACGCCCAGACCCGTCAGAGCCGCTTCCGTTATGATCAGGACAGGGGTTACGTCTGCACGTTCAGCGCGCTGATCCTGAAGTCCGCCAGCGCCCATCTGTTTCATGTCGGGGATGCCCGTATTTATCGGCTGCAGGGCAACAGCCTGGAACAGCTCACCTCCGATCACCGGGTCTGGTTGTCGGCCGGGGAAAGTTGCCTGAACCGGGCGCTGGGGCTGGGCCAGCAACTGGATATCGACTACCTGACGCTGCCCGTCTACGCCGGCGACACCTTTGTGCTGGCGACCGACGGCGCGTATGAGCACCTGACCGGAGCTGACGTCGCACAGCAGATCGCAAACTGCGGGGACAACCTGGACCAGGCGGCCCAGGCACTGATTGACCTGGCCCTGGCCCGGGGCAGCGACGACAATCTGACCCTGCAGATCGTGCGCATCACCGGGGTGCCGGACCGGGCCGGAGACGAAAGCCTGCAACAGGCCTTCCGGGCGCTGCCCTTTGCACCGGAACCGCGCCCCGGTGAGCTAATAGATGGTTACCGGGTGGTCCGGCAGATTCACGCCAGTAGCCGCAGCCACGTCTATCTGGCGATAGACGAAGCC